>JBBRUH010000063.1:0-15971 GCA_038248005.1 Cytophagales bacterium
ATTGCAGAAGCGTTTATATTACTTATATGGAAGTATCTGAGTATAACCAAGCATTTTTTGATGCTATGAAAAAGAAGCAAATTGAATCAATGGAAGTATCAAGAGCTAAACTTATAGAGACTTCTGAGAAAGCACTTGTTCAAATGCAAAAAATCAATGACTTTGACGGACATACTGTTTACATAGAGCAAGCCATTGCTTTGACTACTTTCTTACAAGACAAAGCTAAAAATGATTTTGTAGAGATTATCAAAATTAATCAAAACACGAAAGCTACTTTTGATGACTCTAATCGCTTTAATAAAATGATTATTGGGTTTTACAAAGATTCTAAAAAACTTACCAATAAATTTCACGATGCTAGTACTGATTTGCTAGAAAAAAATGTGTCCACAGAGGCTCACAAAGCTCTTGCTGCCAAAGCCGACGCTCCAAGCACTCTAGTAGTAGCAGTAGCACAAGCCAAAAATACAACTCCTGAAAAAGTAATCAAGGTAGAAACTACCAAAGCAGTATTAGCAGAAAGCAAACCTGCTCTTGAAGACTAATCACAGACTCACATGACTTTCTCTCAAAAGCCAAAACCTATCCATAGGTTTTGGCTTTTTTATTTTTACTCCCTATCTTTCAGCTTTCTAAAAAAAATTTACTTCTATATGTATAATCTATTAATTTTGTGTTGGAGTCTGTGTCTGAGCTACTTCTCCCCTACCTCCTTATCCTTATCTTCTAGTGCCTCCAAGATAGACTTAACTGATACTACTCTGGTAGATGTGCTTCGCCTAGACCCTAGCCTCATACTAGACATGAAATATGCCACTGCTGATAACTTTACAGGTAAGATTTTATACCCCTGTGCCAAGTGCTACCTCCGCAAGCCTGCAGCAATGGCACTCGTGGAGGCTCACAAGAAACTAAAAGCAAAAGGATTTAAGATAAAAATATTTGATGCTTATCGCCCTCTCTCTGTGCAATGGAAACTATGGGAAATGTATAAAGATCCCAACTATGTGGCAGACCCTCGCAAAGGAAGTATGCACAATAGAGGAGTAGCGATAGACCTTACACTGGTAGATAAAAGAGGTAATGAGCTGGATATGGGGACTCCTTTTGATTATTTTGGGGAGAAAGCACATACTGATTATCAGCAACTCTCTAGGCAGATTCGCCACAATAGATATTTGCTAAAATCGGTGATGAGAGAAGTTGGTTTTAAGGAAATCAGGACAGAATGGTGGCATTTTTCTTATCTACAAAAATCATTTAATCTACTCGATATTCCTTTTGAGTGTAAGTAAATTATGAGATATAAGTTATAAATGATGAGCGATAAATTTGTAATAATCTGATAATGAGTGTTTTATCTAAACTAACTTATTACTTTATTTAATTATTGTTCCTAGATAAGTACTTTATTTTGAAAATATTATTAAATTTAAAAAAATGATGAACAGAATCTTATTTTTATGGATTTTATTGGGTGTGAGTGCAAATCTCTACGCCCAAACTCCTAAGCCTCCTTACACAAGCTCTAAATTTGAGCAACTTGAGGAACTCCTTCCTACCCCTAATACTTATCGTGCGGCTGATGGCTCACCAGGGCATGAGTATTGGCAACAAAAAGCAGATTACAAAATCCAAGTAGTTCTCAATGATGAAAATCAATCCATCAAGGGAAGTGAGACCATTACGTATCATAACTTATCTCCCAATGATTTAAAATATCTTTGGCTTCAGCTTGACCAAAATCGCTATGCTCCTGAGTCTAATACTTACAAGACAGAAAGCTATAGCCTTAATGAATTTGGGGAAATGCTCACTACTATGAGAGGAGAGGCAGCTGATTATGGACATAAAATCACCACAGTAAAAGATGCTCAAGGCAAAGAACTTCCTTACACCATCAATCAAACCATGATGCGTGTAGAACTTCCTATGCCTTTAAAAGCCAATGGAGGTGTATTTGTATTTTCAATAGATTGGAATTACAACATCATAGATCAACAAAAAATGAGTGCAAGAGCAGGGTATGAATTTTTTGAAAAAGATGGTAATTACCTCTATGAAATCGCTCAATGGTTTCCACGCATGGCTGTCTATGATGATGTGAATGGCTGGCAAAACAAACAGTTTCTTGGACGTGGTGAATTTGCGCTGCCTTTTGGAGACTACGAAGTGGCGATTACAGTACCTTCTGATCACATCGTGGCAGCTACGGGTGAGTTACAAAATGCTTCAGAAATACTAGATGCTACACAACAAAAACGATTGAAACAAGCAGAAAAATCTGATACCCCTGTAGTAATCGTAACCCAAGACGAAGTTATCACTAAAGAGAAAAGCAAAGAAAAGAAGACTAAAACTTGGAAATACAAAGCTAAAGATGTGCGTGATTTTGCTTGGGCAAGTTCTCGTAAATTTATCTGGGATGCGATGCAAGTAGAAGTAGCTGGCAAAAGAGTCTGGGCAATGTCTTACTACCCCAAAGAAGGAAATCCTCTCTGGGGACAATATTCTACACAAGTAGTAGCTCACACCTTGAGAGTATATTCTAAATACACCATTGATTATCCTTATCCTGTGGCTATCTCAGTTCACGGGCCTGTATTCGGAATGGAGTATCCTATGATTTGCTTTAATGGTGGCAGACCTGATGCAGATGGCACCGTACCAGAAAGAACTCGTCGTGCGATGATTTCCGTAATCATTCACGAAGTAGGTCATAATTTCTTCCCGATGATTGTAAACTCTGATGAGCGTCAATGGACTTGGATGGATGAAGGCTTAAATAGCTTTTGTCAGCACCTAGCCGAAAAGGAAATGCCTGCACAATCTTGGGCTAAAAAGGATTATCCAGAAACATATCCTTCACGCAGAGGCCCTGCTAAGAATATCATCCCTTATATGAAAGCTGATGCAAAATCACTTGTGCCTATCATGACTAATTCTGAGCAAATAGAAAACCGTCAGTTTGGAAACAATGCCTATGGCAAACCTGCTACAGCACTCAATATACTCCGAGAAACTGTCATGGGGCCAGAGCTTTTTGACTATGCTTTCAAAGAATATGCACGCCGTTGGGCATTCAAACACCCACAACCTGCTGATTTTTTCCGTACCATAGAAGATGCTTCAGCAGTAGATTTGGATTGGTTTTGGAGAGGTTGGTTTTATGGCACAGAGCCTGTTGATATTTCTCTAGATAGCGTAGTGGTGTATCAAATGTCCACTCGTGTCCAAAAAGTAAAAGAAACCGAAAGTCCTTTTGAGGTAAAAGAAGTAGATGCCAATGCACTTAAACGCCTTGACAAAGGTGATCAAGATTTGTTTACCCCTGATATGCTCATGTATGATGTCAAGTTTAAAAATATAGGTGGTTTACCTATGCCTATCATTTTGCAAATCAATTACAAAGATGGTTCACAAGATATGATGCGTATCCCTGCCGAAATCTGGCGAATTAACCCAGAAGAAGCAAGTAAAGTCATCACTACTACCAAAGAGATAGACTCATTTGTACTTGACCCTAATGAAGAAACCTCAGACATAGATATAGAGAACAATCAATATCCTCGTGCTGGAAGAGAAAATCGCTTTAAGAAATTTAAAGAAAATCAGACACAAGATGATAAGTAAGTAATAAGATAAAGTTACTTTTTAGACCTCATAAGGCAGTTTTTTAAACCCTTATGAGGTTTTTTTCTACTAAAAACCTATGAATTTTTATTTCTAAATACCTTAAACCTCGCAGCTTTGATGTTTTACAAACTCATTATTTATCTCTTATTACTAAAAAGAACCATATCTAACTTGAACTCGAGATTAAATAAGTTATTTGAAATATCTCCATATATACTATTGAGAAGTTAGAAATCTTTATTTGAACAAGAAACTGAGTATCATATAAAAGGATGCTAGAGGCATCTCACGTTTATAGAAAGACAATCAAGATAGATATTCGTACCACGCCCTCTTATTTTCTACGTCGTATTCCTACAGAATAAAAATGCTAACTTAAAAATAGTCCGAAACAAGAGCTGAGTGCAGTTTTATCAAAACGCTCATCTCTAAGTTTACGTTATCTATATCTCCCTAAATGTCATTGTCTTGACTCTTTTAGATAGTTGATTCCACTAGCTTTGAAACTTAGATAAGCCTATAGTATGTTTTAAGAAATCTGAACTCTCTATTTGCCTCGTAAATACACACAATATGAAAAACCTACTTTTAATTTTTATCTTTCTTTGTGCAGTGAGTTCTCTGCTTGCACAAACACCCAATTACAATCAACTCTCAGAAGAGCTGATTACCCATCTAAAAGACAATCAACCTGTTGAGTCTATTTTAGAAACAATCGCCGAGGTTAATCCCAAAGAATTAGAGAAGCAACTAGACAATGACGAAAAACGAAAGGCTTTTTGGATTAATCTTTACAATGGCTTGGTGATTAGTAAACTCAGTATGAATCCAGCATTATTTGAAGATAGAGGTAAATTCTTCAAAAATAAGCAGTTTATGATAGCAGGTAAAAAGATAAGCCTAGATAAAATAGAACATGGCATCATTCGCCGTTCACGCAAAAAACTAAGTCTGGGCTATCTCAAAAAATGGTTTCCCTCTAAGTTTGAAAAGCGTTTTTGGGTAGATGAAATAGACGGAAGAATTCATTATGCACTTAATTGTGGTGCAAAAAGCTGTCCGCCTGCGCGTGTCTATCACGCCGATAAAATGAATGAACAATTAGATCAATCAGCTAAAAATTATCTAGAAAATAAAGTAGAGTTTAAAGAAACTGAAAAAGAAATTTATGTTCCTGTCTTATTTAGTTGGTTTATTGGTGATTTTGGAGGTAAAAAAGGCGTTTATGATTTCTTGGTAAAGTATGATATTCTTATAGAATTACAAAAAGACACTTATGACATTGAATATTTAGACTATGACTGGACACTAGATATTGATAATTTCGTAGAGTAAAAGCCCTCTGTTTTCAGTCTTTTCTGTAAGTTTGTGATTGAGATTCATAAACAAGTAAAGCAATTATGGAATATCCTTTCAAAAATCTGGTCTTTAAAGGTGGTGGTGTGCTAGGCGTAGGCTATCAAGGTGCGTATGAGGTATTAGAAGAAAACGGAATTCTCCCTCAAGTAGAAAAAGTATGTGGTACTTCCACAGGAGCTATCTCTGCTCTATTTATTGCCTTAGAGTATAAACCCGCAGAATCTAGAGAAAGATTAATGGAATTAAACTTCAAATCTCTTCAAGATGATGGATGGCGAGGATTTTACCGAATTTTTCAGAAGTATGGATGGTATAAAGGAGATAATTTCTTAAATTTCTTCAAAAGTCTCTGTAAAGAAAAAACAGGAGATTCTGACGCAACTTTCGGTGACTTACACAGAAGAGGCTTGAGACAATGCTATTTTATAGGTACTAATCTCACTAAACAAACTTCACAAGTTTTTTGCTATGAAAATACCCCAAATTTCTCTGTGGCTGAGGCTGTTAGGATTTCTATCTCTATACCTTACTATTTTGCAGCTCGCACTTTCCGAGATGAGATATTTGTAGATGGAGGAGTGTTGCAAGATTATGCCATTCAGATTTTTGATGAACCGCTCAATTATCAAAACCTCCAACAGAGCCCCGCCGACTCTCTAGGCACTAATCATCATACTTTAGGTCTTTATCTTGACTACAAGCAAAAGTCAGTGCCTATCCATAACCTTATTACTTTTGCAGAAAATACGCTACAGGCACAACTCAATCAGCAACAGAATGAATTAATGACTCGCTCACTAGATGTAGCCCGTACTATTTTTATCAATACTTTGGGGATGAGTCCTTTAGATTTTAGAATCACCACTGACCAAAAAATAGAACTCATGGAAGAAGGCAGAAAAGCTGCAAAAGAGTATTTGAAGAAATATCAGGATAAAAAGGTAAGCTAAGGCATCAACCATATAGATTGATGCCTGTACAGCGTTTTAATTATTCTTTTTGTGAATTTTAATATTCTTTGAAAGCTCTCTTAATATTCTTTTCTTTACCCTGAAATAAAGTAAAATAAAAATAATATTTCCGATTATTCTTATCTATAATTTTAATTTTATTAGGAATAATAATTAATGAATAGGCTCTCTTAACTGACTTCACATCTTCCCATTCTAAATCAATAGATTTAAAAAGATGGTTATGTCGGGTTAGTTTCATAAGCTTTATTAAATCTAGCTGTGTTAAGATACTATTTTAACACAGCAGAGAACATCAAATCATTATCTAGTGTAAGTCATCTTATGAGCGATATTTCCTGCTCTGTCATAATAAGTCCATTCACCAACAGGGCGTTTCCAGTGGAGATATTGCCCTTTTGATTTTATGCTTCCATCTTCATAATAAAACGTAACAGGCCCTTCTACTTTGTTATTAATGTAAGTGCCTTTGCATTCCATTTTTCCATCGGGAGCAAAATCTATCCAATAGCCATTGCCTACGCCATCTGTGTATTCTTGCTTGGTGAGGAAGTTGCCATTGTCATATTTGCCATAGAGTACGCCTGTAAATGGCTCACTTTTGCCTCTTTCATAATACCTGTAACCTTTTCCATCAGCGTTTTTTTGATAAGTCTGGCTCATCGGAATCATCTTTTGATTCTCAGCATTTTGCTCTTGTTTTTGGGCAAAAGAGAGAATAGGGAACATTAGAAAAATAAATAATAAAAATCTCATAATCAATTTGTTAATAAGTGAAATAAATAATTTAAGTCATAGAACTATCGTCATTTGATGGCTTGATACTATGATTTTCGGATGTCTGACAAAAATAGATGAAGAGGTATGAAAAGCCATTTATTTTTAGATGGATAAGTATATAAGTTGATGAATTGGTAAATAGGTATCTAAAAAGAATCTATTCAAAGTGATTTCTACAAAAAACGGTTAATTTTACATCCATGCAATCTAAAACAGAGAATAAGGCGTATGACAAAATCCTCAAAGAAAATATCGGAGAGTTTTTCCTGTCTTTGAGCAAAAAATATTTAGGCATTGAGGTTTCACAAAGCGAAGAACTCAAAGACCAACTTCAAACAACCTTAGCGAAAGAAGCTGATTTTTTGCGTTTGATTTATACAACACAAGGTGAGAAATTTATCCTTCAGCTTGAATTTCAGACTGCGGATGAGAAAGATATGATTTATCGGATGCAAGAGTATTTTGCCATTTTACAAAAAAAGTATAAATTACCCATTAAGCAGTTCGTTATCTATTTAGGTAAAACAGAACCTTCAATGCTTTCTCAGTTACCTGAGGAGGAAATCTTTAAAGGTTTTGAACTGAAGAATCTATATCAAATGGATTATGAAAAGATTCTAGACTCTGATATTCCCGAAGAAATCATCTTAGCAATCTTATGCGATTTCAAAGAAGAGAATGCCAATGAGGTTTTAGTCAAAATTATTGGAAGGTTAAGGGAACTCAGTCGAGATGAAATCACTTTAAAAAAATATATCCGTCAAATACTGGTGCTGTCTCGTTTAAGAGATTTAACAACACTCACCACTAAACAATTAAAAAATATGGCTATAATATATGATGTAGAAAAAGATGTTCTTTATAAAAAAGGTGAAGAACTAGGACTTAAAAAAGGTGAAGAACTAGGACTTAAAAAAGGTGAAGAACTAGGACTTAAAAAAGGTGAAGAACTAGGACTTAAAAAGACTAAAATTCAGGGTGTTCAAAAAGCCCTTGCTCAGAAGATATTGACTCTGGCACAGATTGCAGATTTATTTGAGGTTTCAGAAGAGTTTATTTTGAAAGTACAAAGAGGAGAAATAGTGTAAAAAGCTTATTTCTATAAAATAAATGACTACATAAACTAGCTACAATATCATCTTTTTGATAGCAGAAAGGTAAGACTCACTTACTTTGACTTGATGCTGATGTGCAAATATCATAAAATAATACCTTCCTGTTTTTCTAAGCTCAGTTACTTGCTCAAGATTAACAATAAAAGACCGATGCACCCGTACAAACATCTTTGGGTTAAGCTTGCTTTCTAAAGCCGAAATACCTTGAAGAGAAAGTAAAGATTCCTCTCCAAGTGATACCTTACAATAATCTCCAAAAGCCTCAATAAACTGAATCTGATTGACAGAGATGATGAGTTTTCGGTTTCCTTTATGTAAGATTACTTTTTCGCTAAACTGCTTGTTTTCTTCTAATAATTTTTGGGCTAGGCTTTCTATTTTCTCATCATAGGTTTTCAGTTTTTCAAGGGCTTCTTCAAATCTTTTTTTGCCATAGGGTTTGAGTAAATAATCAATAGCCTGAAACCTAAAAGACTCAATGGCATATTCATCATAGGCAGTAGAAAAAATAACCTGAGGCAATTCTTCTAACTCTTTCAGCACTTCAAAACCATTTTTACCAGGAATCTGTATATCCAAAAAGACTAAATCAGGCTTGAGAGCATTGATTTTTTTGATGGCTTCTATGCCATCGCTTGCTTCCGCTACTATTTTAAAGTGAGCGTTTTGATTGATGTATTGCTTTAAAAGTAGGCGAGCATCTAATTCATCTTCTACAATAATTACATTTTTCATATCACAAAACTTACTATCAAACCACTAGGCAGATTATCAGAGATTAAAAGTTGGGTATGGTATATTTTTTCGAGGCGTATTTTGGTATTATTCAGACCCAATCCTTTTTCAAAGATAGCCTTTTTATCTTTTATGCCTACTCCCGTATCAGAGATAGTGAAAGCTACTTTATCAGCTTGTCTTTGAATACTAATTGTCAGCTCACTGGCTTCTATTTTAGGAGCGATGCCGTGGCTGATGGCATTCTCTATGATGGGTTGCAAGAGCATAGGAGGGATTCTGACCTGCTCAATGCTTTTGTCTATCTCAAAATGAATGGTTAATTTTTCTTTAAAGCGGATTTTGATGATGTCTAGGTACTTTTTTATAAACTCTAATTCTTGCTCTATGGTGATAAATTCTTTTTTGAAAATGGTATTTTGAAGCCGAAATAAGTCAGAAAGCTGAATGATTAATTCCCTTGCTTTTTCGTTTTGGGGTTCTATGGCTGCATTGATAGAGTTAAAGGTATTGTGCAAAAAATGAGGGTTGAGTTGGGCTTTGAGCGTACTGAGTTGGCTTTCTAGCATTTTTTGGTTTAAGATAGCTTTTTCTTCTACTTCTTGGGTATATTTTCGAATATAAATCACGAGATAAACCAAGCTAAATTGAATGATATAAAACAAGGTTGTCATGTAAAATAGCCATACATAAGATGACCCTCCAAAAGCATCTACCCAACCAAAAGAGTGTTTGATATAAGTAGAAATTAATGTGCTGAGAGATACAAACACAGCCCCCGAAACCAAATGAAAAGCAATGCTAGTCCAGAGAGTTAGCCTAGCTTGCAAAGCCAAAAATAGATATATGATAGGGATAGAAATCAGAAAACGCATTAAAAAATCAACTCCCGTACTTGCCCAAAACTCACGAAAATCAAAAAAAGAAGGCTGATTTACACCCGATGTCTTAAAACCTCCATACGCTACCCAAAAAGTAATTCGATAGATAATCATAGAGATAAGATAAAAAAGGATAAAATAAAATACATCTTTACGAGTCAAAGGCTTTTTATGAGACAATAATTTTATCTTTTAGCGTTGAAAATTATTTAGCATTTATAATCGAAATTTATCTCTAAGATACCTAATTTTGAGGAAAAGAATGTGTATTATTACATAGATTCAAAAAATATTCAAATTAAATGGTAACAGAATAGCTATATGTGTAGTATTGTAAAATATAATTATTACAAATGTCAAAAGACAAACCCAATTTATGAACAAAACAAACTTATGGAGATATGCTTTGCTAAGTATGCTCCTCACTTATGTAAGCTTCTCAACCCAAGGGCAGGTTACGCTGAAATATGATACCACACTCATCAAAAAGATAGCCAATGATGTCTGTGGCTGTTATCAGAATATTGACATATCAGATATTGACGTAGGAGGTGGCCCTTTAATAGCAGAGAAATGTGCTAATACCAAGATACTAAAGTATCGTCAAGAGTTAAATCTTTTTACAGACCTGAGCGAGGAAGAACTCGAGAGTGAAACAGTACAATATAAAACATCTACTGTCATTGGGATGCGTCTAATGCCTTTTTTGTACAGAGATTGCCCTGAGTTCATAAGACTAATGAAGGAGAGAGCAAGTCGTGAGAGAGAGGAGTATCAACAAGAAGAAATGACAGAAGAGAAGGCAACCGAAGCAGAGGAATATACAGTAGCAGAGGATTATGAATATTCTTTCTCGGGTAAAGTCAAAGAAATTAAGCAAATTGATAACCTTGCCTATATATTGATAGAAAATGAAAAAGGAGAAGCCAGACAGTTTCTTTGGCTCAATCGTTTTTATGGAGATGAATTGCTCATGAATGACTTAGAATCTACCAAGAAAGAAAAAGTACGTATCGAGTTTAACGAAACGGAGCAGCTAAATCCTAAAACAAAAAAGATGGAAACCTATCAACAAATCAATTGGATAGAAATCACCTATTAAAAGAATATTCTAATGAAAAAAATACAAATAATAATTACCCTAGTATTGAGCTTGGGTTTAGTACAATTCTCTTTTGCCCAAGAAATAGACCCAGCTTTAATGAGAAAAATGGCTTTAGAAACTTGTGAGTGTTTTCCGAGTGATGTAAACACTGCCGAAGAAACCATGAACTCAGATGAATCTAGAGACTGTGTAGCGAAGAAAGCTTTTGAGTATCGCAAAATATTGGGTGTGCATACTGAGCTAGGAGATGATGAGTTTAGCCCAGATATTTCTATGGATATACTTGATAAAGTAACCTTAGACCTATTACCTTTATGGGCTAAATCCTGTCCTGCTTTCTTTAACTATATGCTTTATAATATGGAAAAATCAGCCAATGAGCCTGATAGCTTTTTGGATGGTATGCCTGATACTGCTTATTTTGCAGCAGAAGATACTAATTATGAGTCCTATGAAGAGGAATATGCTGAGGAGGAGGAAAAAGTCATAAAAGGTAAAATCAAAGAAATAAAAACTGACCAATATACTTTTGTTGTTATCACTGATAGTGAGGGACAAAAGCACGAGCTATTATGGATGTATTATTCTGATATCTTAGAGAACGTCAAAAAGAATAAAAAAAAGGAAGTAAACATTTATTGGTATGAGGATGACTTATATAACTTCAAGCAAAAAGATTACACAAACTATAAAGTGATTAATTGGCTAGAAATTATAGAATAGAGTTGTTACCTCTTGATTCTCAATTATGTATGTAAATTTTTTATTTGAGAATTTTAGAGTGATAAGCTTTGTTGCCCAATATAGCAGCTTTTTGTAAGTAATTTCCTGTGTTTTCTATGTGCATATATGGTTATAAAAAAAGCTAAAAGATTGTTAGTCAGTGCGTAACAGATTTAATAACTTATCCACAATAAAGCAAAGCCTTAGTCATCTAATCATCGGATGGCTAAGGCTTTTTTGTTGAGAGTAGTTTAATTGGCTTATTTATTAATCTTAGAAAAAACATAAGAAAAATGTAAATCTACAGAAGGGTAAATAGTGCCAAAATTAGTTTCAAAATCTTGTGCATATCCAAAGCCAAAATGTGTGTTGATTGTCCAGCGTTTGCCAATAGCTCTTTGCATACCCCAGTACAGATTGACTAGTAAAGCGTTATTTTCCGTATTATCGGGAGCAATCGAAGGAGTAGTATATTTTGCTTTTAGTCCAATATAATTACCAGAATTAAACTTAGTACTTCTTCCTTTTTCTACTCTTCTTTGTCTATTGTAAAATAATTTAGGATTAGCCGAAAAATAAAAAGCAGGAAATAGAATTCTTGAAATATATTGTATACTTCCTTCTCCAATGCTGTAGCCTCCACCCATCCCTGCGGATAGTTCTAGGGTCATTATTTTGGCTATTTTCGGTTCATAGGTAAAACCAATTCCTTCGAAACCTAAGTCTAATTTTGTGAGACTTCTGAGCTCAGAACTAACTGATTGTTCTTGACCAAATGCTAAAAATAAGCATCCTGAAAATAAAACTGATAGAAAGAATTTTTTCATAAAGTAGAAATTTTTGTTGTGATATTAAGAGTAAGAATCGAACTGAGTTTGAAAATAAAAGAAAATAGAATCCTGATATTTTCAGGTAAAAATAACAATAAATATTATAATCAAGATTTGTTTTGGTAGATTTTTTTATGTGAATAGTAAAAATTTTACGCCGTTGTTTGTGTTCTCACAGGCGACTTTACAATCAAACCCAAAAAAATAAACCCTCATTTTCACTAAATACCTCAATTATTCCACAGTTTTTTTAAATTTGTGAAGTAAAGTAGGAAGAGTAAAATATCAAAAATGAAATACTCCTCTGACTTTAAACAAAACTGCTCATTATCAGTAGTTTACAAACTAATAATTTATAACACACTTAAGTACTTGAGTGATATTTAAAATCTCATGAAAAAAACAGTTGTTCTTAATGTAGTAGGGCTGACTCAAGGGCTTATACACGAAAAAAATACTCCTTTCCTAAGCAAATGGAGCAAAGAGGCTAAAATAAATTCCATTAATCCTGTATTGCCTGCCGTTACTTGTGCCACTCAAGCCACCTATGTTACAGGTAAAATGCCCAATGAACACGGCATTGTGGGCAATGGATGGTACTTCAAAGATGAATGCGAAATTAAATTTTGGAAACAATCTAACAAGCTCATTCAAGGCGAAAAAATCTGGGACGTCGCTCGCAAGCTAGATCCTACCTTCACATGTTCTAATATGTTTTGGTGGTATAATATGTATTCTACGGCAGACTATTCCGTTACGCCTCGCCCTAACTACCTAGCCGATGGACGCAAGATTCCTGACTGCTACTCTCACCCTGCTGATTTGCGTGACCAGTTACAGGCAAAATTTGGTGATTTCCCTCTTTTTACTTTTTGGGGACCTAATACCAATATCAAATCTACTCGCTGGATAGCAGAGGCTTCTATGTTTACGGACAATCTCTATGACCCTACGCTTACCTTTATTTATCTACCTCATTTAGATTATAATCTCCAACGCTACGGACAAGACCACAAAAGCATTCCCAAAGACCTCAAAGACATAGATGGGATTTGTGCTGATTTGATTAAATTTTATGAAGGAAAGGGAGCACAAGTCATTATCTTATCAGAGTATGGCATCACAAAGGTAAGCAAGCCCATTCATATCAATCGTGTCTTACGCAAAAAAGACCTGCTTGCCATTCGCCAAGAACAAGGCTGGGACTTGTTAGATGCAGGAGCAAGCAAAGCCTTTGCGGTGTCTGACCACCAAATCGCTCACATCTATGTCAATGATAAAAAAGAACTTAAAAATGTACGTGAGCTACTAGAAAATACCGAAGGTATAGAACTCATCTTAGATGAAAATACCAAATCAGATTACAACATAGACCACGAACGCTCAGGTGATTTTGTGGTAGTGGCGGACAAAGATTCTTGGTTTACCTATTATTTTTGGCTAGATGATGACAAAGCACCTGACTATGCACGTATGGTAGATATTCATAAAAAACCAGGTTATGACCCCGTAGAGATGTTTTTAGACCCAAAAATCAAAATACCAGCCTTTACAGTAGGTTCTAAACTGATTAAGAAACAAATGGGATTCCGTACCGTCATGGATGTAATCCCACTGGATGCTACTCTAGTAGGAGGTTCACACGGACGCATCAGCGAACATGTCAATGATCGCCCCCTCATCATTACCAAGCAAAAAGACCTTTTACCCGCTGTAGAGGGAGAAGAAAGCCTTTCGCCTACGGTGGTTTTTGATATTATTCTGAGTCATCTACAAAATAATGGATAGGCTAAAAGAGTTATAAACTTATTGAATTTAGTTAATTTATACCTTTATTTTAATATTTTTATGAACATAAAACTATACGCTATTATTTTTTGCTTTCTGATAGGCTTTATGCCCTCTCTCCAAGCACAATCTGCCAAATCTCGAGACTACAGCATAGACCTTGCAGATGTACTCAGCTCAAGCGAAGAAGAAAAATTAGATGAACTTGCCAAAAAATTAGAAGAGCTAAGCAATGTCCAAGTTGCTTTTTATACCATTGATAATTTAGATGGAAGACCCATTGAAGAAGTGAGCTTAGAAGCTGCCAATGAACTAAACATTGGTTTTTATGGGGTCAATAGTGGTGTCTTGATTTTTATTGCCAAAAATGATAGAAAACTAAGAGTAGAAGTAGGTTATGGCATGGAATGGACAATCACCAATGAACTCGCCCAAACAGTAGTAGATAAAATGACTCCTCTTCTCAAAAAAGAAGACTATTTTGGAGCAATGAAAACGGGCTTTGGCGAAGTCAAAAAAATCATAGGCAAAGAATCTTGGTTTTTGGTGTTTAAGCCATTTTCCAAAGTTAAAGAAGACGGAGATAAATCCATTGGTTTGATTATCAAAGAAGACTTTGCGAAAGTAGGTGAGCAGACAGAAGAGTATATTATGCTAGATTTGTATGGTGGCATTCCTATTAAGATATACTATACAGAATACATGAAAGATACCTTACTCAAAACCATCAAAGACAAGAAAAAAGTAATCTTTCGCTTCAAAAATGCTTCTCCCTTAGAAGGTTATCTAATGGGCTTGGATTAATAGTTTTTTATGCTGTCATCTTAGAAAAATATGTTGGTAGATCTTCGTATCACAAACAGATTTTTCTAATGTTAAAGAAACTATATTTTAGACTTCAAATATTTACTTGTCTAATAGTCAAGCCAATGAAAAATTGAAAGAGTTTCAATACTTATTCTAAATAGTCTGAAAGGCTTGAACATCTAAACTTAGGGCATCGCCTCAAGCAAATCAAACTCTATTTATTTAATTTAATACCTAAACTTTTACTACCTTGAATACATTTACATTACTCAAAACTTCTCGCCAAAATGCCTTGGATTTAATTCAAAATCTATCTGATATACAGCTTAACCTCATACCCGAAGGATTTAGCAACAACATGATTTGGAACTTAGGACATTTGGTGGTTACTCAGCAGCTTTTATGCTATAAACTATCTAACCTAGATTGCCACGTTACAGATGAAATGATTGGCAAATACCGTAAAGGCACGAAACCTGAGCAAGATGCTTCCCCAGAAGAAATCGCACTTATCAAAAAACTCGCCTTAGAATTAGTAGATACCACCGAAAAAGAATACAAAGACAAGATATTCAAAGAATACAATCCCTACATGACCAGCTACAATGTAGAGCTAACATCTATAGAAGATGCTTTAAACTTTAACAACATCCACGAAGGGCTACACTACGGCTATATGCGAGCCTTGTACAAACTAATGTAGTTACGGATTTATCCGTAATAAAAAAAGCAACTCACGGATTTATCCGTAATAAAAAAAGCAACTCACGGATTTATCCGTGGGCTTTTTTCAAAATAATCTCCCTCACCGCCTCCAACAAATTCTTTGCAACAAAATCAGCATGAACCGCCTTTGTTTCATTTCCATTTTTGTATTGGGCAGAAAGCCAAGGCAAATAAATCGTCCGTAAATCAAGCTTTTTGGCAGCGACCAAATCTCGCTCACTATCACCTACAAGCCAAGACTGTGCGATGTCTATCTCAAACTTTGCCTTAGCCTTCTCGAGCATCAGCGAATCAGGCTTGCGTGTCAGCGAGGCACTATCATAATCAGGGTGATAAGGAGCATAATAATGCCCATCAATCAGATTCCCACACTCCGTTTGTAGATACTCATAACAGCCAAGCACAGCTTCATGTGCATAGATACTCTTGGCTATCCCAGATTGATTGGTAATAATGACCAACAGATAACCTTCATCTTTGAGTAATTGAAGAGCCTCTATTACACCCTCTAA
>JBBRUH010000064.1:0-15939 GCA_038248005.1 Cytophagales bacterium
AACGGCGTTTAGATTTGTAATTACTTTAAGATAGTCGCCTGTAAAGACACAGGCAACGGCGTTTGGATTTGTAATTACTTTAAGATAGTCGCCTGTAAAGACACAGGCAACGGCGTTTGGATTTGTAATTACTTTAAGGTAGTCGCCTGTGAGGACACAAGCAACGGCGTTTGGATTTGTAATTACTTTAAGATAGTCGCCTATAAAGATACAGGCAACGGCGTAGTATTTTAATTAGAGTGTAACCTCTTGTTCTTTCAAGATTTCCTTTAACTCACTAATGTCTATTTTTTCAAGAATTGCGTCTTCTTCAGTAAGTTGCTCAGGTACAGCAAAACGATCTAAACGAAAATATTCATAAGGAGTAAGGTCATCATTGTCTATTTCGTCAAGTTTACAACCATAAATCCCTCCTTGGGCGTTGAGTTTATCTATCTGTACGATATGATAAACCTCTCCTTGTTTTATCCAACGTGTGTTGGGTACTTCATTAGGTCTGTCTTTGTCGTTAATACAAATTACTCTTACGTTCATAAAACTTCTGTTTTTATTGTTTTCTAGTGCAAAATTATGAAAAATTCAGATAAATTATTAATTTATTGGATTATTAAGTTACTTGGTTATTGGGTCATTTCCTCATAATTCCCCCTTTGGCGGTTAGGGGGCTGTTAGCGATAATTATCATCCTTTTCGTCGTCGTCATCATCTAGGTCATCTTCATTGAATCCATCATTCATATTGAACATGCTACTAAGTAAATCTTTGAATTGTAATCCTCCACTCAATGTGTTTCGGCTAATCAATGAATACTCAGCCAAGCCATGCAATGCAAATTCCATTAAAAATATTTTCATCTCAAAAGGCTCATTGGAGTGATATTCATCTACCAATTCATCTAGCCCTGTGATGCTATGAAGTGCTTTTTTGTATTCGGCATCCGAAAGATTATTCAATATATCTAAGGTGTTACCCTCTCCAAACCAATCTATGATGGGTTTATAGGGGTTACGTTTTTGTTTTTTCATCTTCTCTGGGTCAGGGAAATACTCCAAGAAAAGATTTCTGAGGGTCTTGCCTATCATGTTTTGAGCCACGATGTAAGGCCCTTCTTGCTCTCCTTCATATACTAGCTCTACTTTTCCTGTGATAGACGGGATTACACCCCAAAAGTCTGATACTCTGACTTGAGTTTTACTTTCGTCATTCATCAAGGCACGAAGTTCGGCAGTACTCATTAAGTTTTCATAGGCAGAGATGGTCAGACGGGCAGAAACCCCGCTTTTTTCATCTACATATTCACTTTCACGAGCTTCCATAGCCAACTGCTCAATCATATTTTTGATTAACTCATTAAGCTGAACTGTCTCTGCCTGCTCAGGCAGAATATTTGCCTCTTGCTCAGTGATTTTCCGTCCTATCTCTATAGTTTTAGGATAGTGTGTAATGATTTGGCTATCGATACGGTCTTTCAGTGGCGTTACAATGCTCCCTCTATTGGTATAATCCTCGGGGTTGGCAGTAAATACAAATTGTATATCTAATGGCAAACGTAGCTTAAACCCACGAATTTGAATATCTCCTTCTTGCAAGATATTAAAAAGTGATACTTGAATACGAGCCTGTAAATCGGGTAACTCATTGATTACAAAAATACAGCGATGTGAGCGAGGGATTAGCCCATAATGAATCACTCTTTCGTCAGAGTAAGGTAGTTTAAGAGTAGCCGCTTTGATAGGATCTACATCACCGATAAGGTCAGCAATAGATACATCAGGAGTAGCTAATTTTTCAGTATATCGGTCTTTATGTGCCATCCAAGTAATGGGTGTATCATCACCCATCTCAGTAACTAAGTCGTGGGCAAACCTTGACAAAGGCATCATAGGGTCATCATTTAGCTCTGAACCTGCCACTACAGGTACAAATTCATCTAGTAGATTGACCATAAGGCGAGCAAGACGAGTTTTTGCTTGTCCTCTAAGCCCTAGTAGATTGATATGGTGTTGAGAAAGAATAGCTCTTTCTAACTCTGGAATAACGGTTTCTTCATAGCCATAGATACCAGCAAAAGTACTTTCCTTGTTTTTGATTTTTTTTATCAAATTATCACGAAGCTCTTTTCTGATAGATTTGGGCTCATAGCCTGCTTCTTTTAGTTTTCCTAGTGTACTGATGGCCAGTTTTTCTGAATTGGATAAATTTGCGTAACTCATTAAGAATTGATGATTTAGAGTATATTAATTTCTAATGTATTGTCTATTTTACTTCAAAGCATAAAAAGGAGTGAAAAGTTTAGAAACTTCCTAATTTTTGGAGAAAGATGCTCAATAAATTTAAAAAAATCTTCTCTTTTCGCCACTTCAAGTCAAAAATAGAAGTTCTTTGTTAAAGATTATTACGATGTTTTTATGTTGCATAATATCGTTCAAGCGAAGACGATTGAGCGATAATAAATACTAGTATAAGCGTCTTCGCTTGCACCTCTACAAATAAACTATAATAATTTTTCCTAACTATAAAATACTCGCTTGACTCGCTCACTGATGCTTGTCAAGATTTCGTAAGGAATGGTTTTTAGCTTTTGTGCCATTTCTATAATGCTATGTTCGGGGCTAAATATAATCACTTCATCCCCTTCTTTTGCAGGAATATTACCTAGCTCTACCATAGTCATGTCCATACAGACATTCCCGATAACAGGCACTGCTTGCCCTTGTATCCAGACTTGACCTATGCCTCTGCTCAGTTGTCGGCTAAAACCATCGGCATAGCCTATAGCAATGGTTGCAATCCGAGTATCTTCCTTGGCAATTCCCCACCGCCCATACCCGATGCTTTCTCCTTTTTGGACGTGTTTGATTTGAGAAATATTGGTTTTGAGTGTGCCGATGGGCATTAGTTTAGCCTGTTGCTCGGCATTGGCTTCTATGCCATACAATCCTATTCCAAGCCTGACCATGTCTAGTTGTGCTTCTGGAAAACGCACAATACCTGGGGAGTTTAAGATATGTTTGATAAATGTATAACCTAGACTATCTTCTAGTTTTTGAGCAAACCTTTGAAAAGTAGCGATTTGATTTTTAGAGAAAGCCTCATGCTTTGCCTCATCAGCCCCAGCCAAGTGGCTAAATACTGAAACGACTTGGACATGGTAAGGGAGTTTTTGCTCTAATTCGTGCAGAAGGCTGTCTGAGTCATCTTCTTCAAAACCCAATCTGTGCATCCCTGTATCTATTTTAAGATGGATTCGATGTGTTTTGTGGGGTTCTTCTACAAATTCTTGATAGGCTTCTAAATATTGAGCCAATACTCTAAAACTATAAATCTCAGGCTCTAAATCATACCTAAATATTTTTTCCCAAGTGCCTTCTCCAGGATTCATCACCATAATAGGAAGGTGAATGCCATTTTCTCTCAATGCCACTCCCTCATCTGCATAGGCTACAGCTAGGTAATCCACCCTATGAAATTGTAAAAGGTTCGCAACCTGTCCTAGTCCACTGCCATAGGCAAAAGCCTTGACCATGACCATCAATTTGGTTTTGGGCGATAAGACACTTCTATAAAAATTAAGGTTATGGACTAGTGCTTCTAGGTTAATCTCCAAGACAGTGCCGTGGCTTTGTTTTTCGAGTTTTTGAATGATTTTCTCAAAAGTAAATTTTCTAGCACCTTTTACTAAAATACTTGCTTCTCTGAAATTTTGCCAAAGCTGACTTGCTAAGAAATCTTCTGTACTTTCAAAAAAATCACTTTTTAAAGTGAAAAAATCTTTAAACCGACTAAAAGCCGAGCCAATCCCGATGAGGTGTGTTAGCTTTTTTTCTGAAAGCAAGCTTGCTATTCGCTCATAAAGTATTTCTTCGGGCAAGCCAGATTCCATTACTTCTGAAAGAATCACGATTTGCTGAGAATGCTGTGTCTGAGCCATTAAAAAATCTAAGGCTATCTGTAATCCAGCCAAATCATTGTTATAAGAATCATCAATTAGCATACATTGATGATGTCCCGTTTTGAGTGAAAGACGCATCTCTACTGCACGAAGTGAAGAAAGACGAACTTGTAGAATATCTTCTTTGACTTCTAAATATAAGGAAGCCAGCAAGGAATGCGTAATATTCTCTAGAGAAGCATAGTCTTCTGTTGAAAATGGGAGGAGGAAATTTTTGGGAGAAGAACCCAAAATATGCAAGGTGGTTTGTTGAGTGTTTTTGGGGCTGTACTGTATTAAAGTCAGTTCTTTATCTGGTGAATTTGTATTTTCAATAGTGGCTTCTTGCCAAGCCATCCATTTAGTTTTGGAAGGAGGGTTTTCTGCTAAGAAAGTATCTAATTCGGGATTTCCTTTTTTATAAAAAACCACTTTACAGTCTTTAAAAAGCTGTATTTTTTCTTTGAGTTTTTCTTTTCTGTTAGTGAAGCCTTCATCGTGTGCAGTGCCAAGATTGGTAAAAATACCATATTGTGGCTGAATCATCTCTTGAAGTTTCTGCATTTCACCTTTTTGAGAAATTCCTGCTTCAAAAACCCCCACATTGTACCAGTCTTGCATCTCCCAAAGTGAAAGGGGTACTCCTACTTGTGAGTTAAAACTCTTAGGGCTTTTGATTACTCTAAACTGACCCGCAAGAAGATGTGAGAGCCATTCTTTGACGATGGTTTTGCCATTGCTTCCTGTAATCGCTAATACAGGATAAGTAAATTGATTGCGGTGCAGTGTAGCTAGTTTTTGTAAAGCCTGCTGTGTATCAGAGACTTGCAAAATATTAGCCTCAGGCATTTGGGCAAGTAGTTCGGGGTTTACTTCGGAGATGATAAAATTACGAACGCCTTGCTGATATACTTCTAAGAGGTAATGATGCCCGTTATGTCTTTCTCCTTTTAGGGCAAAAAAAAGTCCTTGTGTCGCAAAAGCCAATTTACGACTATCTATCAATAAATGCCTTATCTCAGCCTCTGGAGAAAGACTTTGTATGAATATGTGGGTTAGCTTCTGTGCTATTTCTTTAAAGGAGTACATTTATTTTATGTGTTTGCTTTCGTTTCATTTTGCGAAAACACGAAACGAGGGTTTAGGTCTAAATTCCTTTCGCAAATTCAAGTTTTATTTTCTCCAAGTAACTTTTTCTTCTATTGGATTTCTTGTATTGTCAGGGGAAGGTTTAGCAATCTCACCAACATAAAAAAATCCTAAAAGCTTGTCTTTTTCTTCTAAACCAAAGAAGGATTTAGCTTCTTCTAAGTAGGTAACTCCTCCCGTACTCCAGTAAGCACCCACATTGTACGCTGTAGCAGTAAGACACATATTCTGGACGGCACAAGCGACTGCCATGACTTCTTCTATTTCGGGAGTGCGTCCTTTGGTTTGTCTATTCATCCCGATAGCAATAATGTGAGAGGCTGTCAGCGGATTTTGCTTAAGTTGTTCAAATTTCACCTCTTGAAAGTCAGCCTTTGGCGTATTTTTTAGATACATTTCAGCTTGGTAGTCAGCAAATTCTTTAAGTCCTTCTCCACTAAATACTACAAACCGCCAAGGTTCTGTTTTGTGATGGTTAGGTGCCCAATTGGCATTTTCAAGGATTTGTCTGATGATGCTTTCGTCTATCTGATTTCCAGTATATTGTTTAGGATAGACTGAACGGCGATTGCGAATAAGGCTATTGAGGGTTTCAGGTTGGGTTTTCATAAATTAGTTTAATGATTTTTTTGGATTCTTTCTTACAAATATAAATGATTTTGTGTAAAGCTAATTCTTTGGTAAGTGATGAGTTATAAATGATGAGTTATGAGTAATCTTAGTAAGATTTTGATAATCAGTTCTTTATAAAATGCACATTCAAGTTTTAAATGAAAACTAATTCTGAACATCTACTTAAGACTTATCGTTTTATGCTCAAATACTTTTAATTATTAGCACAAGAGGAGATGTTTTTGATTATAATGAAAATTTATAGATTTGACTATTCAAGTGTAAAAGCCAAAATAATTGATTACATTAAGCCTTTAAATTAATTTGGCATATATTTTAAGTTTATAATTAATAGATTAACGGTTTTTTAGCAATAATCAAACTTTTTATTATTTCTAATATTAACAACATAAAAATAAAATAATTCAAATGAAATTGTTTTTTCAAAATGAAATTGTGTTGGTAGAACACGATGAAGAGAATAAATTATTAAAACATACTTGGAGCGATAAGACTCAAGATATAGAAGATGCTGCCTATAAAATAAATGACTATTGATAGTTAATGAGTGGGTTTTAAAAGTAAATGCAGATTTACACCTGGTAGATACTTCTAATTTTACATTTGTGCTTGAACCTGAAACACAAGAATGGGTAGCCTCTCAAATATTTCCTGATTTGAAAATCATGAAAGTAAGAAAGCTTGCTTTTTTAGTTAGTTAAGATATATTTTCACAGGTATTTATTGAGCAATTAGTAGAAGAAAACAAAGTTTCTGATGTCAAGACAATGTGCTTTTGAGACAGAAGAAGAGGCTTTAGATTGGCTTTTATAAGGGCAAGAGAATAAGGAAACGAAAAATCAAAACTCTTTCATATCTTCTTGAAACCTTTCAGAATAAAAACTTCCAACAGACTGAAGGGTTTTTAGTTTTTCATTGTAACTAGTATTTTTTACATCAATAATGGCTTGGTCAATCAATAAATTCACGCAAAGCCCTGCTTCAAAATAAGCATGTAACTCTTCAAAGTCAAAACTGTCACGGTCATTTTGTTTTTCATAGCAATAAATTAAATCGCCTTGATTACCATACAAAAACTCAGCATAATAATTTTTATCAGCTACTTTGCTAATCACTGTTACCATTCTTAGGATAGGAGTTGCTTCACCCAAGAAGCTATAATAATATTGATGAGTGCTATTAAATACTTGGTTATTCGCCCAAAGAAGATTGCCTGAGTTAATTTTAAACTCATTGAGATAGTATTGCTGTTTATATACTTTTCCCTTTACGTAGCGGTAAATATCCTTAGTAGAACGTGTGCTACTGCTCTCTTGAGCCACATCTTGGGCTTGCCCTGAGTGAACAAATAGTGCTAGTAGAAGTATTAGTATAGATATATATTTACGCATATTTTTTTAAAGACAAATTTTTTACCAATGTTATCAACTTATTCTAAAAACGTAATAAATTCTCATTTTATCACATTCCTATATTTTATTTTGAAATCTTTAAGCTCTTTTTATAAGCTGATAGTCTTGTGTATTATTTTTTATGTCTTTCTACAGCCCAATCTCTTGGCACAGCAAAAGACTTCTGCTTGGAAAACACTAGGAAAAGTAACTATGAAAACTCGGCAAGAAAAGGGTTACAGCGTAGAATACCCTACTTTCTCGGCAGAGGTGAAAGCTTTAGATGGTAAGATGATTTTGCTGAGAGGATATATTTTACCACTTGATTTGGATAATCCTAAGCAATTTATTTTTTCACTTTATCCTTACAATACCTGCTATTTTTGTGGGGCTGCTGGACCAGAAACAGTTATTCAAACCCAATCCAAAGATAAAATCCCTTATGTTGATAAACCTGTTTGGATAAAAGGTTTTCTCCATCTCAATGCTGATGATCCTAACCAACTGATGTATAGATTAGAAGATGCTACCTTAGCAGACTAAAAGAAGATTTAACCTAAATTGCTCATTATCAACTCCTTAAAAGCTGATAAATTACGACTTACTTAGAGATAGTTTTTTTTCCATAACGCTGCACATCTGCCTTATCTAAAAAATTCTCAAACACAAGGGAGTCTTTTGTTAGTTTAAGTATTCGGTTGTGATTGACTAGTTCTTCATATTTTTGATAAAGATTGAGTGTATCTCCTTTGATGTCATAAGTATAATAAAATAAAGTATCTATATGATTATCTATCACAATATGAGTAGTATCTTGGATATATAAGGTATGGTATAAATCCCATTTATTTAAGTACCAAGTACCAATTAATTCAGTATTGACTATGTTTTTGGGTATATCCTCAGCTTGCTTGGAAGAACGTCTGCAAGACAGCAAAATACTCATAGACATTATCCCAAATAATAAAAAAAGACCTATGCTTCGCTCATTTTTTCCTTTGAAGTAGTGATACATAACAAACCTATAAAAGTAATTAAACCATTGACCATCAATATCTCAAAACCAAACTTATAACCCCATAACAGTTGCTCTGAGTAAAGGTTAAGTGTGTAAGAGGCTGCTAATGAAAAAATACAAACAAAAGGAACAAATTGATCACGCACCTGCCATTTAGTAAATAAACCAAAGCTAAACAGACCCAATAAAGGGCCATAAGTATAGCCTGCTGCTGTGAATATAATCCCCAATATATTGCTTTCAGGATAGGCATCACTTATTCGCTTAAACAACAAAACCACCAACACCATCAATATTGAAAATCCTATATGCACTATCTTGACTGTGCGTGCTTGTGTACTGACTGCTTTTGTCTCTATTCCTAAAAAATCTACACAAAAAGCCGTAGTGAGAGCAGTGAGAGAGGAGTCTGCACTAGAGTAGGTAGCTGCTACAATCCCCAGTAAAAATATAATACCTGCTCCTAAACTGAAATGCTTAAATGCTAAAAGTGGATATAATTGGTCTGTTTTTTCGGGTAAGGCAATGCCTTTGTGTGCTGCATAAAAATACAATAAAGCTCCAAGTCCTAAGAAAATTAAATTGACAAATACCAAGACTATGCTAAACCAAAACATATTTTTTTGGGCATCTCCTAAACTGCGACAGCTTAGGTTTTTTTGCATCATATCTTGGTCTAAACCTGTCATCACGATGGCGATAAAAGCACCAGAGAAGAATTGCTTAAAAAAGAAACTTGACTCTTTGACATCCCAAAACCAAGTTTTTGCATATTTACTTTCAGAGATATTAGTTACCATTTCACCAAAAGTCCAGCCTAGTTCATCTTTAATCAGATATACACTAATAACGGCTGCCGAAATCATAAAAGCAGTTTGTAAGGTATCCGTCCAGACAATCGTTTTGATGCCTCCTTGCCGAGTGTAAATCCAAATCAATAAAATACTTAATGCCGTAGTAAGCCAAAATGGAATCCCTATCCCTGCAAAGCCCAATTGCAAAGCAGAGGCGGTCAAGAAAACACGAGAAGAAGACCCTACTGTGCGTGAAAGAATAAAAAAGAACGAGCCTGATTTATATGACCAATATCCAAATCTTTGTGCCAGATAGCCATAAATAGAAGTGAGCTGAAGACGATAATAAAGAGGCAACAATACTACGCCAATCACCAAATAACCTAATAAATAACCCAATACTAGTTGAAAATAAGCAAACTGATCTGTAAGTACAGCTCCTGGTACGGAGATAAAAGTAACCCCAGAGAGGGATGCACCTATCATCCCAAAGGCTACTATATACCAGGGTGATTGGCGATTGCCCACAAAAAAACTTTCTGTATTTGCTCCTTTGCTGGTAAAGTGAGCTACTCCGAGTAATAATAAAAAATAAGCTGCTATCACTAAGGCAATCAGCCCAGCACTTAATCCATTTTCCATGTTTTCGTTCATTTTTTGCTTGAGCCTGCAAATTAAAGTGTTTTTTATAAACCAAAAGACCTACTTCGGGTTTATTTTAAAAGAAGTGAAGGAATGGTTGAATGGTTGAATATAATGACTAATTAACTCAACAACCAATGACCTAACAACTA
This sequence comes from Cytophagales bacterium, assembly GCA_038248005.1. Taxonomy (GTDB): domain Bacteria; phylum Bacteroidota; class Bacteroidia; order Cytophagales; family Microscillaceae; genus JAABSX01. The sequence continues at coordinate 9,711 of JBBRUH010000064.1, forward strand.
ATTAACCCAATGACCAATGACCTAATGACTAACAAACCAATAACTCATTTTCATTAATTTTTTGTAATTTTGCTAAAACATTAAATTCTTACCCAAAACATGACACAAGTTGAAGAATTAATACTTGAAGATGAAGAGGTCGTTTCGGTAGAAGAGCGAAAACTCATCGTATATAATGATGATGTAAACACCTTTGATTACGTCATCAAAGCTTTGATAGATGTATGCGAGCATACGCCTGATCAAGCCGAACAATGCACTTGGATTATTCACTATAAAGGGAAGTGTTCTGTCAAAGAAGGTTCTTTCTCCAAGCTCAAACCAATGCGTGATGCTATCTGTGATAGAGGTATCTCGGCAGAGATTACTTAGTTTTAGATTTTGCCTACTACTCCAAGACCAAAAAGAGCAAAGTCATACTTTACTGGGTCATTAGAATCTATTTTTTTGAGATTTTGGGTAAGTTCTAATGCCATCTTCCAGTCAGTTTGCTTACGGTTGACTAATTTTAGTACTCTTGCGACTCTTTCTACATGCACATCACAAGGGCAGATAAGCTGTGAAGGTTTTATCTTTGTCCAAATTCCAAAATCTACTCCCTGAGCATCCTGACGCACCATCCAGCGTAAAAACATATTAAGTCTTTTGCAAGCAGAGTTTCTAAAGGGTGTAGCAATGTGTTTGCGTGTACGCTCAGGATATTCGCTGAGGCTAAAAAAATAATCGTGAAAATGAATCAATGATTTTTCTACATTCTCTTCTTCTGTTGTAAAATCTAGTGTGAATGCTTCTTCTAAACTATCGTATTGCTGATAGTGATGTCTGAAAAAATATAAAAAATAGAGTGTATCTGTAGTATTGAAGGTTCGATGCTTGAAGTTGAGAAAGCGTTTTAAATCTGACTCTTCATGATTGATTATAAAATCATAAGGTACTCCATCCATGTGAGTAATCAGTTCCTGGCATTTATTAATGATTGTCCTTCTATTACCCCATGCAAGCACTGCTGCCCAAAAACCCATAATTTCAATGTCTTGCTTTTGAGTAAATTGATGTGGAATAGAGATGGGGTCATCAGGGATAAAGTCTGGCTGGTTATACTGTTGATAGGCCTCTTCTAAGAATACTTTGAGTTCAGAAAAATTACTAGGAAGTTGGGTATTGGTTTTCAATCTATTGATGATACAAATTAGAGATTTCTATGTCAAGTTTATTTTTGCAATTGGATAGTGATAAGTTATCAATTACTTCTTCACTATTTTTAATTTTTGTCCGAGACTTAGCACATCATCTTCTAGCTGATTCCATTTTTTTACCTCATCTATGCTTACTTTATATTGTTTAGAGATGCTATAGAGTGTTTCTCCTGCTATTACTTCGTGTTTGATCTCTGCTGTGGAGGGCTTACTGGAAGGGTATAACTCTAATGCAAACCTTTTACCTGTGGCGGCAAGGTCATTATAGGTAGATTGCGATATTTTTGCGATAAGTTTTTCATTAGAACCTGTATCTGGCAGGCGACTCACTACTTTGGCAGTGGTAGTACGTCCATTGGCTGGGTTACGAATTGTAACCATCGTGCCTACGGGCAATTCTCTGTGCAAAATAAGATTTTTACCTGTATTTTTTCCATCTAAGATTACTTCTCCTAAGCCTCTATCTATCATTTTTTGGGCAGAGACATTGATATAACTTATTGCAAAGGATAAGAGAGTGAGAAAGCTAATCTTAGTAAAAAGTGTTTTCATTTTTTTGAATTAAAGGTAGTTTGTGTTTAAATATCAACTTTAAAAATAGCCCTTACTCTACATTTTATGAAGCAAGGGCTAAGATATTTTATCTTTGGTTTACAGTATAAGATAATTCTATTTGTAATAACTGCCCTGGAACAGCACCTAATCTACTAAAAACAGCATTGGTAACTTCTATCACCACACCTGCTTTGGCAGTATTAGGGTTCATATTAGCAACTACCTCTACCACCGTATTAGCTCCTGTGATAGGGTTTTTGACTATCATCATTGTACCCACTGGGGCAGTGCGATGCAAAGCAACAAAAGGCCTTGCATTAGGAATGCTTGTAGCATCTGCATATCCTTTTTCAGTTACATTGACTCCATTAGTCGCACTTGGAGTGGTACTCGCATTAGAGTTGTTATTTTGTCCGTTATTCAAGTATTTATCCGTGTTGCTTTTATACTCTGAGCCTCCGAAGTTATTGGCAGACGAGTTTCCTGTATAAGAGTTATTACCGTAGGTGGATGCAGTATTATTATTATTTGCACTTGACTGTACTTTGGTAGCTCCATTCAATTGATTAAAGGGATCATCAGAAGTAGAACTTGTCTCATACTTGTAATTGGTATCATAAGGATTGGTATAAGGATTAGTGGTAGTAGCTGGTTGTTGTGTAGTTGCACCACCTCTATTCGGATTATTATTTTGATTATTTTGATTAAAACCATTATCATTAGTTTGTGTATTTACAGCACCTTGTGAAGAGTTTGTGCCATTATAAACACGTAATTGTGTGCCTGGTGCAGGATTTCCAACAGCAGGAAGGTTATTCCACTCTTTAAGATCTCTCATCTGGACATTGTATCTTTGAGCTATGTCAAATAGATATTCACCTTGTGCAACTGTATGAGTCTGATAAGTAGGCTGTTGCTGTACAGGCTGCTGATAGACAGGTTGTTGATAAGTAGGTTGTTGCTGTACAGGCTGCTGATAGACAGGTTGTTGCTGTACAGGCTGTTGATAGACAGGCTGCTGTTGATAAGTAGGTTGTTGCTGTATAACTACAGTTGTATTGACCCCTTCTAATTTGGCAGCTTCCTCAAATTGAGGAGTAGGCTTAGGTCCAGTTCTTTTGAAGATGACTAGATTTTGACCTACTTGTTTTTTTGTTTCACCTTGATTTTGCTCAAAGTTATTCCAAATCTCAATTTGTCTTGTACTTACATCATAAAAATCAGCGATTGCTTTTAAAGTTTCTCCTTGCTTTACTTGGTGAAAAAGTTGCTGAGGAGGATACAAGGTAACTGCTTTTCCTAAGGTAAGTTCATTGCTATTAGGAGGCATGCTGTTCCAATATCTAATCTCAGTTTTACGAACATTGTATTGGTTTTGTAGCTTATAGATAGTCATTCCAGAAATTACTGGTATCTGTAAAGGAGCTACGAAAGCCTGTGTATAAATTGGGTCTAAATTATTTCCTCCTCGGCTCGGATTGTCATTAGGATTAACAAATTGATCAAGACCAATAGCACCAGAGCCAGACTGAGCGGCAGGAGTTTCTTTTACCCATTCAAAACCTGTTGGTTCTGTTTTAGCTACTGCAGCAAGAGGGGTATCGGTATATATTTTTAGCTTTTGACCCACATTGATTTCATCACTCTCTAAGCTATTCCATTCTTTTATTTCTGCGATGCTTGTTCCATAAGTTCTCTTAAGTGCGGCTAGTGTTTCTTTAGGTTCTACGGTATGAATAATAAGTGTGCCATCTGGAGCAGCAGATTTTAAAATCTTACCTTTATCATTGTCTTTTTTATCAGTAGATTTATCATTGTTTTTTGCCATGTCTCCTTGGCTTACATTATTTTTGGTAGAAGATTTACTTTTACCTATTCCTACGATAAGTTCTTGACCTGGTGTTATTTTTTCGCCATCTAAGTCATTCCACTTTTGTAGTTCGGCTACAGAGACATCGAATTCTTTGGCAATTTTAGTAAGCCATTCCCCTTTAGCTACAGTATGTTTTATTTCTACGTTGGTGGCCTCTAAAGTGGTATTTGAACTTTGAAGCTTAGGGTTTTCTACTTCAGCATAAAGTACTCTGATTTCAGTTCCAGTTTTTAAGACTTTATCTATTCCTGGATTATACTTGACCAAATTTTCTTGGCTTATGTCATAAGTATGGGTAATACTCCAGAGAGTTTCTTTTTCTTGTACCTTATGAATGACAAATTTTTGGCTGTCTTGTGTTTCTATTCTTAGCTTTTGGGCATTCCCTTGCGAAGCCACAAAAAATACTGCTATGAACAGAAAAGGAATGATGTGTAGTTTCATAATCTTAATTTAGTGTTGTAACTGAAATATTTCCAGTTGAGATTTATTTTTGATAAAGAACAAATAGTTTTTAAATATAAAAAAAGAATCAAGGCTAATGCCTTTTGTCTGAGTTATTAACACTTCATGCAGCAATATTCGTACATTGCTATCTAAAATTAGCAAATTATTTTGAATATTCTCCTCTTTTTGGAAAAAATAATTGATAATAATATATTTTTTAAACTCCAAGTAATCAACAGCTTGCACTATTTTATGTTGTGAAACTTGCTTTAAAAATTGTGAAACAGTTTCAAAGTAATCTGTCCCTTCTCGGTATTGTTGAGGATAGAGAAAACTCGATTCTTTCGGTTTGATTATTTTTTGGGCATCATCTAGAGATGATTCATTTTTGATTTTTCCTGTATGTAAATCTAATAAATGATACTCAAAATCTTGTAGTCCTTTTCTATATTGTCCTACAAGATGATTTTCTTGCCAGTCATGTAATTGATAATTTTTTAACTCCCAAAGCTGAGTCTGAGTCTGGGCATCAAGAGCTAAAATTCCCGAAGGTTCTGGACGTTTTTCATCCTTGAAAGTATGAAAAAGCATCACACTATCATAGACTCCTATTAGCCCAAGCCACCAATTTTCTTCCAAAGAAAAATCTTGCCAAAGCATCTTAGAAGAAGATAACTCTGCCCAAGCAAAGGAGGTATTCCACGTCTCAGCATCTCGGACTTCTATAGCCACAGACTCCGTTTTAAGGTCAATATGAAGTTTCCAGATAACTCCCTGAAACTGAAAAGAAGCTTTATGCGTCATGTTAAATAGACTATCCAAATTATTTTTTTGATTTTTTTGAAATTTATACGTGTAAATTACCTATATTTATAATTATCGATGAGATAAATAAAATCACATGATTTTAATAAAATGTTGATTATCAATGTTTTAAATATTTATTACTCATCTTCTATACATTAATACTGTAATGTATTCTTTTCATTACATACTAATAGATAAATAGTTGAAATTGTTAGTATTTATTATCACACATTCAAAATTGGTTTTAAACTTAAATTTTCACAATGAAAACGCCTCATAAATTTTTTTTAGGTCTTCTACTCATTACCCTTGCTTTGTTGCCTTTGATTCGCTCTGCTATCAAAGCTCAATCAAGCAAAACACAAGTGATGGTTATGAAAATCAGAGCTGAGATAGACCCACGAATGAGTCGATATATTGAGTTGGCCTTTTCAGAAGCAGAAGCTCAAAAGACAGATATAGTCATTATTGACATGGATACTTATGGTGGACGGGTAGATAATGCAGATGAGATTACTTCTAAAATTTTAGCCTATAAAAAGCCTGTCTGGGTTTTTGTAAACAATAATGCAGCCTCAGCAGGTGCTTGGATCTCGATAGCTTGTGATAGTATTTATATGGCTGATGGCTCTAGCATAGGTGCTGCTACAGTGGTAATGGGGGAGGGGGAAGCCGCTCCAGACAAATACCAGTCTTATATGCGTGGTAAAATGAGAGCAACCGCTTCCGCCAAGGGCAGAAACCCACGGATAGCTGAGGCTATGGTAGATCAACGCTTAGAAGTGCCAGGGGTAAGTGAAGCAGGACAAGTTATTACTTTTTCGACAGATGAAGCCATCAAAAATAATTATTGTGAAGCCAAAGTGAAATCTATTGAGGAGATATTAAAAAGAAACAATGTAAAAGACTATCAAATCAAAACGTATGAGTTGAATAGCGTAGAGCAATTTATTAGCTTTTTCTTAAATCCTTATTTGAGTGGTATTTTATTATTGATTATTATTGGAGGGATTTACTTTGAGCTACAGACACCCGGGGTAGGCTTTCCTATTTTTGCAGCTCTGATAGCTGGTATCTTGTATTTTGTACCTTATTACCTGAATGGCTTGGCAGAAAACTGGGAATTAGCCCTCTTTGCAGTGGGTATTTTACTGTTGCTTTTAGAAGCAGTAGTGATTCCAGGTTTTGGTGTTCCAGGTATTTTAGGTCTAGTGATTACCTTTGGTGCATTATTATTGATGATGATAAGCAATAACTCTTTTGACTTTACGCTAGTGCCACAGGCAGAAATTTATGGAGCTTTCATGGGTGTTACAATCGGAATAGTAGGAGGTATTTTGTTTATTATCTT
>JBBRUH010000065.1:0-15891 GCA_038248005.1 Cytophagales bacterium
AGGTGTCTCACCTTCGAAAATCTTGGTGTCTCACCAAAATCCACCTCCTCGAAAGGTGTCTCACCTTCGAAAATCTTGGTGTCTCACCAAAATCCATCAAGGTCTTATCCGACTATTTAATCAAAACAATATACTAGATATTGATTTTTAATTGACTTGACTATAAATCTTGACTATCTGAGTTTTTACCCCAGTTCTTCGTAAAGTTGAATAAAAAAATAAAGTTGTGTGTAGTTTGAGTGAAGCGAAAATTACGCACAATATTAGAAATTATTCCTCAAAACGATTTCTTAAATCCTCTAATTTATTTATCTCATGAATCCAATCTTTTCTATTATTTAAAACAAATCTAAAAGTTATATTATTCTTCAATTCTATTAAAAGTCCGTTGTCAATGATAAGAGTTTTTACTTCTTTCAAATCTATTATATCTTCTACATCAAGTTCTTGTCGTCTGGTATTTATATTCATTTTATGAGGCACAAAAATTAACCTTTCGTTAGTCAAGTAAAGTAATCCGCCTGATACATCGTTGCTTCTAAATAGGTTCGCACCGCCTTGCTTAATGATATTTTCGTTTTGATTTAATTCCAATTTGATGGATTTTGACAATAGATTTTCAATCAGATTCATGATTTTTATTTTAAGAATAGTCTTTATATTCCCAAATATAAGTACGGACGAGAAATTTCTTGTCAAGTAGCAACGAGTTTTTGAATGTTTAAAACGACTTCAATTTGGCAGATAATTAATTTTCTTTTTTCTAAAAATACGACTTTTGCTAGAATAAAAGAAACTTCATGTATAAACGCAACAACAAACCTCAAAAGTTTTTCAAAACCTTTGAGGCTTATTTACCCACCTCAATTCCCCTCATAAAACTTATCATCTCCGCACATACGCACTACTTTGGGCATAAACATCCCTAAGACTTCTACCAAGTCTAGCTGTGCCTCCATGACTTTATGAATGTCTTTGTAAGCCATCGGGGCTTCGTCTAGTCCTGCACCTATGACCTCTACGCCAGCTTTGGAAAGCAGTTGATTCACCTCTTTTTTGCTGATGATTTGCTTGGCTTTGGTTCTAGACATCATCCGCCCTGCACCGTGCGAAGCCGAATTGATAGAAGCCCTTTCTCCTTTCCCTCTCACTATAAACCCAGGGGCAGTCATAGACCCAGGAATAATCCCTAATACTCCCTTACCCGCAGGCGTTGCTCCTTTGCGGTGAACGATGATTTCTTTGCCTTCGGCATCTTGTTCTTTCCAAGCGAAATTATGGTGATTTTCTACCATTGCAAGGGCATCTTCACCCAAGGCAGCCGCAATGCGCTCATGAATTTGGTGATGACAAGCGGAGGCATAATCTCCTGCAAGGTTCATCGCAAGCCAGTATTCTTGCCCTTCTTCTGTATCTAAATCTAGCCAAGCCAAGTGCTGTGCTTCCCCAGGAAGTTTACAAATTTTCTTGGCTAATTTGGTGTAATGCTGTGCGATATTTCCCCCAAATCCTCTTGAACCTGAGTGAGAAAGCAAAGCCGCATATTTACCTATCGGAAGGCTAAAATCATTGTTTTCAGTAACAATCTCTACCACACCAAACTCCACAAAGTGATTGCCTCCACCCGAAGAACCTAGCTGTGAGGCAGCCTTGTCTTTGAGTGTCTTGATAAGAGGGATTTCTTTAAAAAGCGTACTTTCTAAGACTGCATGTTCTTTCTTACCTTTTCTGACTTCCTTCCCGAAGTGAGTATTCTCTAGCAGTATATTTTTGAGTTTGCTTTTATTTTTTTCTACAAATTTTTCTGGCAAATCATACAAAGTCAGACACATACGGCAGCCTATATCCATCCCTACGCCATAGGGAATGACTGCATTGTGGGTAGCCAACACGCCTCCAATCGGCAGTCCGTAGCCTTGGTGAGCATCAGGCATCAAAGCACCTCCGACTGTTACGGGTAGTTTCATGGCAGTATCCATTTGCTTTAATGCACCAGCTTCTATCCCCTCTGCTCCATAGATTTGGTATGGCTCAGCTTGTTCTTTGAGTTTTTTAAATTCATCCTCAGGCTTGGGCAGCAGCAGTATCTGGGCAAGCGAAGCAAACTGTGCATCTTGCGTAAAATTACGGGGTATTTTAAGCACTTTCTTAAATTTATCTAAAAGTTCTTTTTTAGACTTTTTCCACTTGATGGCTTTAATGATATTGAGTGCTTCACCTATAGCGGGACCTTCTTTAAAGCCAAGGTCTAGTAAGTTTTTTCCTGTGATAAGCATATTCTTATTTTTTTTAATTCTTTACAAAGCTACTAGTGAAGTACGCAGTGTTTTTGCGTAGTGATTAAATTTATGAAAAATAAAATCAATTTTAATGCAAAAATGAAAATTATATTTATGCAATAAGGTCAGCAATAGCTCTTAACAACTACATAAAATAGCCTGAAAGGCTTGAACATCGAAACTTGGAGCATCGCTCCAAGTAGCTTGCACTACAACCTCTTGACAATGGAGACATATATAGCATAATAACTCTTCTTTATCCACTAATTGCGTTTATCCCCTAAAAATCAGCCTTTATAACTATCTATTAGATTTTCTAAAAGTTTGGTCTTAAGTAGATGGTCAAAATTAGTTTACATCTTAATCTTGTTATAAAGAGCTGATTATCAAAATCTTACCAAGATAACTTATTACTCATCATTTATAACTCATCACTCATCACTGATTTAAATCTGTGATATATGCAAGATTATCTCTTAAATCTGTAATACTTTGATTTTGCAATTCCTTTACTTTTGTACTTATTATTACACACTAAATAACAACGAATATGAATTGGACAGAATTAAAAGGAAATTGGAAAGAAGTCACAGGAAAATTAAAGCAAAAATATGCTACACTTACAGATGATGACTTGATGCTTGCAGAAGGCAAACAAGAAGAGCTAGTAGGAAGACTGCAAGCAAAGCTTGGCAAAACAAAACAAGAAGTTCACAAAATTATAGAGGGCTTATAAGTAAGAGATTAGTTGTAAGTTAATAATCATTAAGCTGTAATCAGCTGATAATAAGCGTTTTACATAAATTAATTTGTTACTTTATTTAATTATCATTCCTAAAAATCACTTAAACAAAAAAAAAATGAAAAATATACTGCAAAAAATAATTATTCCATTTGTTAGTCTCACATTTTTACTCAGTATAACGCTGACAAGTTGCACTACTCCTGCTGGGGAAGTAGATAATGCCGAAGAAAATGTAGTAGAGGCAAATGAGGATTTAGTAAAAGCAAATCAAGAGTATGCCACAGATGTAGCCAAATACAAAGAGGAAATAGATGAAAAAATAGCAAGAAATGACCAAACTCTACTTGACCTCAAAAAAGAAGAGCAAATCAGAAAAGCAGAGAGGAAAGAAAGCTATAATAACGAAATAGCTAAACTAGAGCAAAAAAATGAAGCACTCAAAATGGAAATGCTTGACTATAAACTGGAAGGAAAAGATAACTGGGATACCTTCAAGACAGACTTCAATGAACGTATGAATGAACTTGATAAAGAATTTGAAGATTTGACAAACAAAAAAGAAAAAACAACGCCTGAAAAAGCTAACGAAAGTATCTAAGGTATCAGGACAAACATAAAAAATTGTAACTTTAAAATCAAAACTCAACATGAAAACAAAAAAAATCCTAATTATAAGCATCGTGATGTTATTCTCGACAATCAATATCACTTATGCTCAGGATGGCAGAGAAGGACTTAGCTTTGGAGTAAAACTAGGACTGAATGCTTCAAATATATATGATACCCAAGATGATGCCCTCCAGTCAGATTCTAAAATCGGCTTTGCAGCAGGTGCTTTCTTAGCCATACCACTTGGTAAGTATATAGGCATACAGCCCGAAATATTACTTTCTCAAAGAGGATTCAAAGGAAAAGGATCAGTACTAGGTAGTACTTATGAGCTTACTCGCACTACCAACTACTTAGACATCCCTCTCTTATTTGCTATCAAGCCCATCGGATTTCTGACTATACTTGCTGGACCACAATACTCTTACTTATTGAAACAAACAGATAAGTTTGAAAACTCAACTATTTCTTTTGAGCAAGAGCAAGAGTTTGAAAATGATGACATTCGCAAAAACATACTATGCTTTACGGGTGGAATAGATATTAACTTAAAGCAACTAGTGCTATCTGCAAGAGCAGGATGGGATATGCAAAGAAATAGAGGAGATGGGTCTTCTACAACGCCTCGCTACAGAAATGTCTGGTATCAAGCCACTGTTGGCTATCGTTTTTATAATCAATAACAATTAAATATTAAAATCATGGGAAATTTACTTTATCTTGTCGCAGTCATCTTAATTATCTTTTGGGCAGTCGGATTTGTTGGCTATAGCTATACTGGTGGCGGACTCATCCACATCCTCTTAATCATTGCTGTTATCGCAATAGTACTGAAGGTAATCCAAGGAAGGCGAGTACTTTAACATTCATTATCTTTTGAGTAATCAAAAGACCGTAATACACACAAACTACACACAAAGGTTGGCAGAAATGTCAATCTTTTTTTGTGTTTTTATGATTACTACGTCAGAACCTTTTAGACTAGCAGCTAGTTTAAAGGATAGATTTCTTAATTTTGTAAAAAAATAACTATGAGCAAGCAAGATACAGTAGTTCCATATAAAAATAAAAATAGCACTAAAAAAGCACAAGTAGCTGAGATGTTTGATAATATCTCTCCAAAATATGACTTTTTAAATCATTTTTTGAGCTTAGGTATAGACATTCTTTGGCGTAGAAAAGCCATTAAAATGCTCAAAAAAGAACAACCCAATCCTAAACTTATCTTAGATGTAGCCACAGGAACGGGAGATTTTGCCATAGAAGCTCTTAAACTTAATCCTGATAAAGTTATCGGTGTTGATATTTCAGAAGGCATGTTAGACTTCGGAAGACAAAAGCTTCGTAAGAAAAAATTAGACCATAAAATAGAACTCCTTTCGGGTGATTCAGAAAATCTAGAATTTTCAGACAATTATTTCGATGCCGTAATCGTTTCTTTTGGAGTAAGAAATTTTGAAAACCTTTCAGAAGGGATTGCAAATATTTATAGAGTTTTGAAGCCTGAAGGTACACTAGTAGTTCTTGAGTTTTCTCGCCCTAAGATGTTTCCTTTCAAGCAATTATACAATTTGTATTTTCAGAATATCTTGCCTTTGATAGGTAAGTTAGTATCCAAAGACAATGCTGCTTATACTTATCTTCCTGAGTCAGTAAGGGCTTTCCCTGATGGCAAAGATTTTTTAACAGTTTTAGACACAAACGGATTTCATAACACAAAATGCAAAACTCTCACACTAGGAATCAGCAGTATTTATATAGGCAAGAAGGCTTAGGCCTTTTTTTAGCCATCTTTTTATTGTTCTTTACCCAATTTTCGGCTCAAGCTCAGTTTTTTAAACAAAAGGGAAATTCAAATAGTGGTAGATATACCGAAAACGTATCTTACAATCTTCAAAGAGAAAAACGAAGACTTACTCGCCCAGTCAATTTTGGATTTTATTTGGCTGGTTTAGGCACTAGACTCAGTCCAAAATATACTCCTACTTTTGCACAAAGCAATGACCCCGCAGGCATTATTAATATCAATGCAAAAAACTCTGGTGGTTTTGGGATTGGGTTTTATAGTAGCTACAGGTTAAGTGAGTTTTTTGATTTGAGAGTACACACCCAAGCTACTTTTTATGAGCAACAGCTAGAATATACTTTTGCAGATGGTGAGATAGAAGCCAAACTAATAGAAGGGTCGTCTTTTGAGATTCCCATTCTGATAAAATACAGAGCTCAATTAAGAGGAAATAAAGGAATGTATATGATTGCGGGAATAACGCCTGGTTTTGCACTTTCTGCCCAAAAAGAAGAGCGGGATGCTATTCTTACCACTTCTACTAACTTATCTATAGAGTATGGTTTTGGCTTAGATGTATTTTTTACTTATTTTAAGTTTGCTCCTGAGATTCGTTTTTCTCACGGCTTAAACAATGTATTAAATAAAAATGAAATCAACTCCTTTAATAATCCATTAGAAAAGCTAAATACGCACAGAGTTACTTTATTTTTACATTTTGGAGGTTAAGTGAGAGATGGGTTATAGTGCAATCAGTTAAGTTTTGATAATTATTTTCACACTCCTTGTCATTGCCTGTGTGTGTCCTCACAGGCAATTGGCTGGATTTGGGTATAATCTTTAGAGTTGTTACATACAGACTACCAATACTTTACTTTTTTATAACCATATTGGCACATAGAAAACATAGGGAATTGTTTACGAAAAACTCTTGTATTAGCTTATCATTCCAAGATTCACAAATGAAAAATTGATGTAAATCATTGAAAATCAAGAAGTAATAATTATTTTATCAAACTTCAAGCATCTCTACTATAACCCATCACTTACATAGTCTCTCTCGCCATTGCCTGTGTCCTCACAGGCGATTAACTGGATTTAGGTAGAATCTTTATTAAACTTCAAGCATCTCTACTATAACTCATCACTTACATAGTCTTTTAATCTTCTGAGGGTAATCTTATCTTTTCAAATTGATTATGAATAAATAAAATCGTTACTCCAAAAAGCACTGCCACAACCATTAGAACCGTATTTAAAAGCCCTTCCACACCAAAAGATAACTTGATGAGGACAGTAGAAATAATGAATCCAGAATCTCTGATAACTTTGCTAAACTTATCAATATGATATAGAGATACTAAAAGTAAAAGCACGTCTGTGAGAATCAATACAGTAAAAAACTCATCAAAGAATACATTATTGACATCTCTGATTTCATACACTATTTGTTTTACAGAGAAAAAACTTTCATAAAACCATCTTCCAAAACTATAAGATGCTAGAATAATAAAAATAGGAACTAACAAGGCAGAAATAGTTTGCTTGGTCTTAATATAGTTTTTGAGTTCGGGGCTAAAGCTTGCCTCATCCTGTTGAATTAATAACTTATTCTGATTGATTCGATAGAATACAAAAATCAAGAAAAATAAAATTAAGGTAGCAGTGATATCATACGTAAATTGAAGGTCATATTTCACAGAAAACCAGTCAGAGGTTAACTCAATTTGCGATAAATCTTTAAAAATTCTTCTTATCAAGATTAGTGTAATAATCTCATACTGCTTCCCGATGTAGGTTGTGATAGATTTAGGCAAATAATATATCAATAAATACACCTCATAAATCAAGATAAAAGAAAAAGGAGTATAGATTGCAGCAATGGGATTTCTGAGTAATTCTGAAGGCTTGTTAAATACCAAGATTTTAAAATCAACCAAAAAGATAAGTATCAAATGTGCCAAAAAGCTGATAATAGCAATACTAATGATGACATGCTCAATCTTTTGCTTAGTATGTCTAGACATAGAGTACTTATAAAATGCTTGCATGCTTCTACGGTTAGTTAAAGGAATCAATAAAACTATACTTGACGCTATGATTTGGGTAGTTTTGCTAAAGATGTTTGTAAAAAAAATTTAGCATAATTTAGATACATCCAAGCATTTGTGTAAGAATAAGGTTTAAGTAAGTAACGTTAATTTAAGAGAAAGAAGTCTTATTAACTAATTTACCATAAAAAAAAGCACACAATCTTATCGGAAGTGTGCTATCCATAGATTTATAGAATCAAAATACTATCGCTGCAATACTAGATTATACTTATACGCTTTCTTTCCATCAGTGCTTGTCCAAGTGCCTTGCATCACTCCCTTTTTGAGTGTACCTACAAAGTACCCTGTGGCATTTCCTTGAACATTGTACTCTGTAAATTTTTGAGCATAAATACCACTAGTTTGATTATAAACCGCAGTACCGTTAAAACCCAATGTGCCAGCATTGCCTGAGCCATAATAATAATGTCCACTTACATTTCCATCGTTTTCATCAGGATAAAAACAAAAAGTAACTTGTTTGCCCGCTAAAGTACCTTTGAATGTAAACTTACAAGAAGGGGTCTGAGCTTTCAGTGATTCTGATAAACCAACAGAAAGAACAAGTGTTAGAAAAGAAATAAAAAGGATGCGTAAAAGATTTGTCTTCATAGGTAATATTAATTTAAGTTTTATATCTTGAAGTAAAAATACGAAAAATACAGTAGGAAGTTTTCCTAGTGTTCCTTTTTGGTGATTTTGTTGGAAAATATACCACCTCGTAAGGTGTCAAATCTGCGAAGATTTGGTATCTCACCAAAATCTATCAAGGTCTTATCTAACTATTTAACCAAAACAGTACACTAAAATGACAGTTCACTTTTAATCTAAATATTTAAGTTTTTAAAATATGGGATTATTTTTTCGCAGAAAAAAGACATTTGAAGCACGTATTTTCGAAAACATTTCAAAATCTGTCCAAATTCTATTTATATTTGTGCAATGGTCATTTAATTTTGCTGATAGCATAAGCCTTTGACTACCCAAATCCAATGTCTAACCTCAAAAAATACAATAGATGAAATACAAACGTGTTCTTCTCAAACTAAGTGGTGAAGCCCTTCAAGGCGAAAGAAGCCACGGGATAGACCCCAAACAACTCGAACAATACTCACAAGAAATCAAAAAAGTATTAGACCTAGGGGTAGAAATGGCCATCGTTATCGGTGGAGGTAATATCTTCAGAGGTGTGCAAGCTACTGGTACTCCGATTGACCGTGTGCAAGGCGATTATATGGGAATGCTTGCCACTGTCATCAACGGAATGGCTTTGCAAAGTTCTTTGGAGAATCTAGGGATTTTCACACGCCTTATGTCTGGTATTAAGATGGAGCAAGTTTGTGAGCCTTTTATCAAGAGAAGAGCCGTGAGACACTTAGAAAAAGGTCGCTTGGTGATTTTTGGTGCAGGTATTGGAAGCCCTTATTTCACTACTGATTCTGCTGCAAGTTTGCGTGCCATAGAGATAGAAGCGGATGTAGTGCTAAAAGGCACAAGAGTGGATGGCGTCTATACGGCTGACCCTGAAAAAGATGCTAATGCACAGCGTTTTTCTAGTATTTCTTTTGATGAAGTCTATCAAAAAGGATTGAATGTAATGGATATGACTGCCTTTACACTTTGTAAAGAAAATGGACTGCCCATCGTAGTATTTGATATGAACAAGCCAGACAATCTAGTTAATATCATCAAAGGGGAGGAAGTAGGCACATTGATTAGTATGAATTAAACAATTAAGTGATAAGTGTATAATAACTTGACTATGAGTGTTTTACACACTAAATCGAGTAATTATTCTGACACTGAAACTGTTATCTGACACTGAAACTGAAATATTAATAAATCTAAAATTAAACATTATGGAAGAGGAAATTTCAATGTTTTTGCAAGAGGCTGAGGAGCTGATGCAAAAAGCAATTGAGCATACTCAAAAAGAGTTGAGTAAAATACGTGCTGGTAAAGCAAGTCCTACTATGCTTGATGGAATCAAAATAGACTATTATGGTGCAGATACACCACTCAATCAAGTATCTTCATCTACTACTCCAGATGCACGTACAATTATGATTAAGCCATTTGAGAAGAGCATTATCAATGCCATAGAAAAAGCCATTCGCAACAGTGATTTGGGTGTAAACCCTCAAAATGATGGAGACACTATCCGAATTAATATTCCACCTCTGACCGAAGAAAGACGTACTCAACTCGTCAAACAGGTAAAAAATGAAGGTGAAGGCGGTAAAGTGAGTATCCGTAATATTCGCAAGGATACCAATGGCTCACTCAAAGACCTTCAAAAAGAAGGGGCTTCCGAAGATGCTATTAAAAGAGCAGAAGACCAAGTTCAGAAATTAACGTATACTTACACTGGACAAATTGATAATATTTTGACTACCAAAGAAGAAGAATTAATGACAATCTAGCTGAGATATAAGTTATGAATGGTTAGCTTGTAACACATTCATCATCAAAAACTTACTTGAACTAAGAGTTAATAGGCATTTTAAAATGAAAAAAAGATAGCACACTTTAAAAGTAAGCTATCTCTTTTTTTTGAAATCAACCTTCTTTAAAAAAATCTTAGATGTGAAACTTTTGAAGGTCTTTGAGTTTGATTCTTCCTTCATAAAAAGATTTGGCAAATAAAACCTCTGCTACACCTATAGCTTCTAAATTTTCTATATCTTCTACATTTCTAATTCCTCCACTAGCCGTAATGTCTAAATCTGGAAATCTCACAAGCATTTCTTTGTAAGTCTCCAATGCGGGTCCTTCCATCGTACCATCACGAGAGATTTCTGTTGATTTTACTTTGCGAATGCCTAGTTCATAAAAATTATGGATATGCTCCATAATATCTACCCCTGTATGTTTCCTCCAACCCCTAGTACGTACAATGCCCTCATAAGCATCTGCGGCTAAGATAATCTTCTTGTTTCCATAGGTAGTTAGCCAAGCCGAAAACTCTTCGGGTTGGTGCATGGGCACACTCGCTACCGCAATATAACTTGCTCCAAACTCAAAGGCAGTCCTGACATCACCATCCGAGGTGATGCCTCCTGTAAACTCTATTTCTAGTTTGGTGTATTTACTGATGGTCTCTAAAATGTGATAATTTACTACTTTGCGCTGCCTTGCGCCATCAATGTCAATTAAATGCAAGCGTGTAATTCCATTATCTTCAAACTCCATAGCCAAATCAAGTGGATTTTTATCATACACATTGACTTGATCTATATCGCCACGAATGGTCTTGACTACTTTCCCCCCCAAAATGGCTACCGAAGGTACAACTCGAATCATAATTTTAGTTTTTATAAATGAAATTTTAATTAATCAGCCTTTTTTGTTTCTTTATTTCTTTTTTTATGAAATAATTACTAGCTTTTCTAAACTTAGGAACTATAATTAGATAAAGTAACAAGTTAGTTTAGGTAAAATACTCGTTATTAGATTATCACAAACTCATAATTTATAACTCATCTCTCACCTAATAGAGCTGGAAGGTATCGCTTTTATTTGTCTTCACATAACTTATTTTAATCCTCTTTACTTTTGTTTCAACAAATAAATATATCAAAAATACAGGCAATTATTTAATTTAGAAAATCTAATCAACTAAGTTTTTGTAAGAAAAGCCTTACAAATGTTTATTTAGTTCATAAAAGCCCTACAAATAATGATTTATTTTAATTATTTTAGCAATTTTGTGAGAGGTAAGGGCTTGATTTATAAGCACTTTAAAAGAATTAGCCATCATAAGTACAAAGGCATGACTTATATTGTAAAATCAGGGGATTCTCTTTATTCTATTTCAAGAAGGTATAATGTATCTATAGAACAGATACGAACCCTCAATCAGCTTCACCAAGATAATCTATATCCTGGACAAACTTTGGTGCTCAAGAGTACGTCAAGTATCAGCTCTTCACCTCAAAAATATACGGTTCGTGCAGGTGAGTCTTTGTATTCTATAGCTCGCCTTCACAATTTATCTGTTACTGAGCTTAAACAACTTAACCCTTTAGCATCTTCTAATTTACGAATAGGGCAAGAGTTAATCATCAATATGCCTACACAAAACCCTACTCGAGATAGTGTATTCTATCATACCGTAGCCCCAGGCGAATCACTTTATTTTATTGCGAATGAGTATGGGATTACCGTTTCTGAGTTAGTGCGTCTCAATGGTTTGCTTTCTAATAATCTAAGAGTAGGGCAGTCGCTTAAAGTAAAAGAAGTCGACTCCAGCGTGAGTAGCCCTTCCCCTGTAAATAATCCTAAAGAAGCAGAAGATAAAGTAGAAAAACTTTATACTGTAAAATCAGGAGATTCACTTTATGCCATTTCACAAAGATTCAAATTAAGTATCTCTGAGTTAATGTCTATCAATCAACTCAGCTCTAGCAGCTTAAGTGTGGGTCAAAAACTACGTATCAACACAAACACAACCTCTAGTCCTATAGTTACTAATCCAAGTCCTGTTGTTACTCAGACCGCACCTGCTAGTTCTGGCTCATCTGACTCTATGCTGTACATCGTCAGAATGGGAGACTCACTTTTTAAAATAGCCAATGAATTTAACAGTCAAGTATCATGGATTCAGCAAGCCAATAATTTACAGAGTGACATGCTGAATATCGGTCAGCAGCTTATCATCCCTATGGCTTCTCCTAGTAATCCTCAAGGCAATGAATCAGAAGTCTATCATACTGTAGCACTTGGCGAGTCTTTGTACTCTATTTCTCAAAAATATAGAATAGATGTCTCAGAACTACGCCGACTGAATCAACTCAGTGATAACTTCTTGGCTGTGGGGCAGCGTCTGATTATTCAGACTAAAAAAGAATTACCAAGTACTTCTACTACGACCATATCTCCCAATCCCCAAACACCTACTGTCAATCTGAGTAATTTACCTAGCCAGATGAAGTCTATCTTAGAGGCTCGTAAGATGTTTAAGCTTCAGCAAGTAAATGGCGTGGATACAATGACTGGTGGATTGCGTGGAGCAATAGGGCGAAACCGTGTCAATCGCCCAGATGATTTGAAAAAAGTACAAAATAGGCTTGTACAGCTTAATATGCTCACCCGAAATCACCGTGAATCACCTGAGGATATACAAAAAATCATCGGTAATGCTGCCCTTACAGCCAATTATATTCCTCTTACTATTCAGGCAATAGAGCGTTTTCAGGATCAATTTAAAGTGCGATTTTGGATAGAACACTCAAGCCGAGTTGCAATGATGAAGACCAATAGCTACACACTTGGTGTGGTAGTACCAGGAGATATTACTGACAAACTTCTACAAGAATACACAGAATATACACTTAGTTTTCCACACCCACACTCAGGACAAGAAGTTTCTGTTAGGTTTCATAACTTTGTAAGGAGTGGCTTTACGGAGTATTATCATGGCATCTCTTATGTAGGGATTTCCAATCCAGAGATTCCTTTGGTGGTTTTTGAGCGTTTGGGAGCAGATAATATATTGGCAGAAGCACTTCGGTATGTTTCTAAACATGAAGGTAATTTTGATGCTATCAATAGCTATGATAAAGCTATATTTTCTTATGGATTTATCCAGTTTGCAGGTAATGGAGGTGGCTTAGTGCCTATGTTGGCAGGTCTGAAACAAAAAGCACCCCAAGTTTTTCAAGAGTATTTTCAGGTATTTGGGGTAGATGTGCAACTTCCAGAAGGAATAAATACTGGTCAAAAACCAATCTTAGTAGTGGCTAACCCTTATGACAAAGGAGGGAAATACCTAGTACAAGGCTTAGAAGCAGAGCGAGTATTGCGTGCAGATAAAGTATTGCATGGCGTATTTATCAGAGCAGGGCATTACCTTCCTGTGGTTACGATGCAGATAGATGCAGCTTTACGTGATTATGTGCGTCCTGCACTTAATATTCGTCTAAATATCATCGTAGGTGGTCTAAGGCTGGTAGATGTCTATGCTACTGAGTTCATTAATTCACCTATGGGGATTACTTTAATGATAGACCTCACTGTAAACCGCTGGGTCAATACCACTCGTAAGGTATTTCAAGAAGCCATAGAAAAAGTAGCCGTTCAAGAAAGACTCTATAATCAATCAGCCCTTAGAAGTGTAGATGAACGCAAGGTCATTCTTCAAATCATAGAAGATGCCAAAAGAAATCAAGATACTCGCCTTATCCAAAGAGCCACAAGTATCTATGAAAGTGATTTGAGCTGGCAGAAAAAAGGGAATTAATTGAGAAATAAAAAGAGTCGATTCATATAGTAATTATTTTTTTGAAAAATTTGACTTATAAGCATAGAGTGTTTCATAGTCTGTTTGTGATTTTAAAGAAGAAATTTTAAATTGCATCACACTAAGTAAGAGATAAGTTATTGGTCATTAAGTGATAAGTTATAAAAGATGAGCGATGAGTTATCTTAGTAAAATGCTGATAACCCGTTTTTATGATAAGATTGATTAAAATGTAAACTAATCTTGACTATCTATCTAGTCTATAATATTTTGATAATAAATATTTTACTAACACTAAATGAGTACTTTATTTTGAAAGCTACACTAACCTATATTTATCATGAAGAAAATAATTTATTTGTGCTTGTATTGCTTTTACTTAATCTAAGTGCGTTTGTACAAGACAGTATTTCAGAGGAAAAAGAAGCCGTTAAGGCGGTCATTGTTACTCTTTTTGATGCTATGAAGCAGGTGATAGCACACTTTTAGCGACTGTATTTCAACCAGAAGCACGTTTACAGAGTGCTTCCCAAAATGCTAAAACAGGTGAAACTATCCTGCATACTGATAAAATAGCTAGCTTTATCATTCAAGTAGGCACACCACATCCAGAGATTTATGATGAGCGAATTATGGGCTATGAGATTGCGGTAGATGGAGCATTGGCTACTGCTTGGATACTTTATCAATTTTATGTAGGGAGTACATTTAGCCATTGTGGGGTCAATGCTTTTCAGCTATTCAAATCAAAAGATGGCTGGAAAATTATCCAAATCACAGACACATGTAGGAGGGAAGGTTGTGAAGAATAAAAAGAATCAAGATTTTTGTTTACTTATTTTCTAAGTTTGGGATAAATACACGAAATTTGAAGAAAATGCTTCTTATTTCGTTGTATTTAAAAATTGTTCAACTCATACATTATGAAAAACCTTTTTACTTATTTCTTACTATGTTTGGCTTTTCCTCTTTTTGCACAACAGGCTTCTGATACTCTCATAAATCTCTCTCAACCTGTTACTTCAAGATTATTAGAAGTAAGTGTGAGTGCCAATAGCTATAGTGGTGATTTGAGCCGTTATGAGAGTTTGAGTTCTTTTTTTCATGTAGCGTTGCGGTTTAATCAAGAGAGACGTATCAATCACCGTTTGGGAGTTGCAAGTGGATTTATCACTGGTAATAATCGTTTCTATCAGTTTAGAGATACCGAAGGCAATCTAACCACACCCAATACCTTTTTCAGAACGCAAGTACTGTCTTTTACTTATGAGTTGGAATATAACCTTATTTACAGACGTAATTTTAGACTTTATCTAAGTCAAGGGATAGGGCTTAGTAGATTTACAGCAGAAAACGAAGATAACAAAAACCTCTTAGATTTAAGCCAAACACGTCCTTTTGAGGAAATTTACGGTAATTTTACCATTCATCTTCCTACTGGTTTAGGAGCTATTTATTTATTTAAAAATGGCTTTGGAGTAGGGGGTTATGCAGGTTTTGTAAATACCCAAACAGACTTTTTAGATAATATCTCCGCTTGGGGTAATAAATCAGGCAATGATAATATTCTTCGCTTTCGTTTTTCTTTTTTGATTCCTCTTGAAAGGTCAGAAGTACTTAAATTTCCTGATGCTCGCAGATTTGAGTATTATCCTTATGAAAATGAGTAGAAGTTCAGCTAAAAATCTACCATTAAGAAATGAAGATTCGTTAATCCTTCACTACTCTTCATTCCTTAATGGTTAAAAAAGGTGAACTATTAAGAAATGAAGATTCATTAAGTTTTTGTATCTATTCAGAATCCTTCACTACTCTTCATTCCTTAATGGTTAAAAAAGAGAATAAAACTAACTTAAAAGCTCCCTAATAGCCCATTGTGCGGCATAGATTCGGTTCTCGGCTTGTGCCAATACAATACTTTGAGGACTATCAATTACGGCATCGCTTACCACTACATTCCGTCTGACAGGCAAGCAATGCATAAATTTGGCTGAGCCAGTAAGTTTCATTTTATCTTCTGTAATTGTCCAAGAGCGGTCTTGTGGTAGTATTTGTCCATATTCTCTGAAAGAAGACCAGTTTTTGGCATAGACAAAATCAGCATCAGCGAGTGCTTTGTCTTGATCGTACTCTATGCG
>JBBRUH010000066.1:0-15859 GCA_038248005.1 Cytophagales bacterium
AGACATTGCCTCAATAGAGAGAATAAGAAAAAACCTAAATAAATAATGCCCTACGAACAAAGCTGGAAAGAATTAAATGATATGTTTGCAGTGCTGAGTACTGCTGAGAAGAAAGGTGAGCGAATAGGTATAGAGAAAGGTGAGCGAATAGGTATAGAGAAAATAGCCATCAATGCCATTAAAAAAGGCTTTGATAATGTAATTATTCAAGAACTCACAGGCTTAGACATTGCCTCAATAGAGAAAATCAGAAAAAAGATAGTTGATAAATCATAAAAATACCTCTTCATTTTCCTAAAAAATAAAAAGGTATTTGATTTTTGAAGCTAGATTAAGTTTACGTAAAGTTACTCTCCTTTAAAATTAGCTTTTCTTTTTTGTAAGAAAGCCATCACACCTTCTACAAAGTCTTGTGTCTGGAAGTTATTGGCTTGATTTTCAGCCTCCATTTCTAAGGTAGATTCTAGTGTTCCTCTTACGCCTTCACGAAGATTTGCTTTGGTCTGCTGAATAGCCACAAAAGGCCCATTAGCAAGTTTTTCGGCTAGTTCTTGCACATAATTATCTATTTTATCTTCTTCTATGATTCGATTAATCATTCCATATTGCAAGGCTTCTTCGGCACTTACCTTTGCAGCGGTAGTCATTAATTCAAATGCTTTTTTATACCCTACATTTCTTGGCATAAAATAAGAACCCCCACCATCACTAGAAAGTGCTATATTGGTAAAAATCTGACTAAACATAGCATTTGGAGTAGCAAATACCATGTCGCAAGCTAGTGCAAAATTAGCCCCTAAGCCTGCTGCTACACCTCTTACTTTAGCTATCACAGGCAGATTGCTATTGCGAAGCCCCAAGATAATTGGATTTACTGATTCTTTAAGATAGCTTGTTACATCATACTCCTTTGGATTACTCATGCCACCAGCTCCTAAATCAGCCCCACTACAAAAATTTCCCTCTGCACCCGTCAAAATAATCACTCGAGTACCATCCGTATATGATTCAGTAATGGCATGGCGAATAGCATTAGAACTAGCCTCACTTACAGCATTCTTTGCTTTTGGATGATTGAGTGTAATCGTTTTGATACGGTTATTATTTTCTACTTTGATTTTTGCTTCCTGTGGTATTGTCTGCATAGAATTTATTAATTAAGTTTTTTGAATATAAATTTAAAAATAATTACAAAATCTCATTCCATCAAGTAAAAGTAGTAGGAATGCCGAGTATTTTTTCTGAATAACTCTAAAATTTATTTGCAATATTGTTGCATTTAGTTTAGTTTTGTGAAACAATGTTGCAAGTAGGAAAAATATATTATCTTTTATTGCTATTTGGCTTATTCTCTCATAAAGGATTTAGCCAAACAGCTTCCATCTATTCACTTGAAAAAGAAGACTGTGATGGAAAAATACAAGGCGTAGTACACGATAATGAGCATAATCGATTACCTGGAGTATCTATTTGGATTAAAGAAATCAAAAGAGGCATCATTTCTGATTTAGAGGGAAAATATTTTTTTGAAGGACTTTGTCCAAGTAAATATACTGTAATTTTTAGTTATTTAGGTTTTAAGACCCAAAGTCATGTGTTTGAAGTAAGTAGTCATTCCTCTTTGGTTTATAATCTAAATCTGATGGATGAGGCTATTCATTTGGAAGAGATAGAAGTTCAAGATTCTAAAATAGGACTTGAAGAGAGTACAACCCAAAACACAAGTACACTTTCCGAAGAAAAACTCACCCGTCTTCAAGGTAAAAATCTTGGTTCTATGCTCCAAGAAATCAATGGAGTAGGCACTTTACAGACAGGAAACGGTATCTCTAAACCCGTTATCCAAGGAATGCACAGCAATAGAATACAAATCCTTAACAATGGCATCAGACAAGAAGGACAGCAGTGGGGAATGGAACACGCTCCTGAGATTGATCCTTTTTTGGCAAAGAAACTATCAGTTATCAAAGGGGCAGCAACCGTAGAATATGGAGGAGAAGCCGTAGGAGGAGTTGTGATTGTAAGTCCTCCCGAATTACGCACCAATAAAGGCCTGACAACAGAACTACATTTAGTAGGAATGAGCAATGGAAAAGGGGGAGCTGTTTCAGGTAGCATAGAAAGTAACTTAGGCAATATAAAAGGACTGGCTGCACGCATACAAGGCACTTATCGCCGCTTGGGGGACAGTCAAGCTCCTAATTATGTACTCTCTAACACAGGCATAAAAGAATTTAACTTCTCAACAGCCATTGGTCTAAAACGTGAGAAATATGGCTTAGAACTCTTTTATAGTAGTTTTAATACAGAAGTTGGCATTTTGGCAGCCGCTCATATTGGCAATACTACTGACTTATACAATGCCATTAGAAGTGGAGAACCTGCTATTATCCGTGATTTTACTTACGAGATACTTAACCCTCGACAGAAAGTGTATCATCATCTATTAAAAGCAGAGGGTTTTTTACAGATAAGCGATAATACTCGCTTACAAGCTCGCTATGGATTTCAGACTAATAATCGACAAGAGTTTGACATCAGAAGGGGAGGGCGTTCGGATAGACCTTCGCTAGATTTACGTTTGCTGACACAGACATTGGATGTTTCTCTTGAATATAATCATCACCAATTTTGGAAAGGCAAAATAGGTACTCAAAGCATTTATCAAAATAATTTCAATGATGTAGGGCTGACAGGGACACGTAGATTAATACCTGATTACAATAAGTTAGGTACAAGTTTATTTTGGATAGAAAGACTGATTAAAAATAAATGGGAGGCTGAACTAGGTTTGAGATATGATTATATTTACCTCAAGAGCTATTTGTTTGATAATAATAATAGTCTAATCATTAATGAGCGAAATTTTCATAACCTAGCTGCCAATATAGGGTTTATTTATCGTGCCAATCAATACCTTAAGCTGCGTAGTAATCTAGGCTTTGCAAAGAGAAATCCACAAGTCAATGAACTTTATAGTGATGGACTTCACCATGCAGCGGCTGCCATAGAGTTAGGAGATGCTAATCTCGAGGCAGAGCAATCTATCAAATGGATATTCCAAGCTGAATGGCAAAAAGAACGCTGGAAAATAGATTTTAGCCCTTATGTACATCATTTTAGTAATTATATCTACTTACAACCTCGTGAAATAGCACTTACGATTAGAGGAGCTTTTCCTATTTTTCAGTATGTACAGCAGCAAGCTGATTTTATGGGGCTAGATGCTATGCTAGAATATCGTCTAGCTTCTCATTTATTTATCCGAAGTGAAATGTCTTATTTAAGAGCTACTGATAAGCTTATCTGGATGAACCCCAATCGCCTTAGACATAGTATCCGCTATGAAAGAGAAAACTGGGCAGGGTTTAGAAATGTATTCGGGAAAATAGAAATGGTGCAAGTGGGTCGTCAGAATCGTGCTCCTAAGGTATTGAACGATATTGAGAATATTCCTGATAACTTCTCAGAGCCTTTTGATTTTATGGCTGCTCCAGCAGGATATACTTTATTTAATCTATCTCTGGGGAGTGATATTCCTCTTAAAAAACACACTCTGACTTGGGGCTTTGAGGTAGAGAATATTTTTAATACTGCTTATAAGAACTATATGAATCGCTATAGATATTTTGCGGAAGATATGGGGCGAAATTTTACCTTGCGTCTGACTTACCACTTTGATACTTAGTGAGAGATGAGTTATGAACTATTAGTTTATAATTATCTGATAATGAGTATTTTATGTAATTTATAATTTTTTTAATTATTGTTCTACTTTTTAACTTTTAATTTAATTTTTATGAAAAAGATGAATTTATTTTGGTTACTTGGTTTAGTATTATTGATGAGTGCTTGTAATAATGATGATCCTCAGCCAGTCAATGAAGAAGAGGAAATTACTACTTTAAGAATTACGTTTACAGCAGCAGGTGAAGCCCCTATCTCTTTTAATTGGCGAGATTTAGACGGTGAAGGTGGCACTGCACCAGTAATTGATGCCATCACTCTAAATGCAAGCAAGACTTATGAGGCTTCTATCTTGGTTTTAAATGAAAATGAAGCAATAAATTTAGAAAATGAGTCTTATAATGTAACCTTAGAAGT
The DNA here is from genome assembly GCA_038248005.1 of Cytophagales bacterium. Classification (GTDB taxonomy): domain Bacteria; phylum Bacteroidota; class Bacteroidia; order Cytophagales; family Microscillaceae; genus JAABSX01. Next base: position 4,105 of record JBBRUH010000066.1, read on the forward strand.
GAGCGAAGAAGATGATGAGCATCAGTTTTTTTATACTAAATCGGCAGGGCTTAACCTAACCCACAGCTACGATGACTTGGATGCGAATGGAAATCCAGTAGGAATAAACAGTATTTTCTTGACAGGTGCTGCCAGTACAGGAACATTGACTGTTACATTAAAGCATCAGCCTGGTATCAAATCAGCTACTACAGGCATCAATGATGGTGAAACAGACATTGCAGTTACTTTTAATACAACTATTCAGTAGTAAACTTCAAGTAAATGTATAGTAACCGAAGAGTTCTCTTTTAAGGGTAACTCTTCGGTTTTGATTTAATCTTTGTAATAGGAACTAAGCAAATTATCTAGTTGTTTAAATCAATATATCACAATAATTAAATATAAAAACTATGTTTTCTTTTTTGTCAAAATTAATCAATGGAGGTGTGCAAGTCCCTCGAGTAAGCACTCAAGAGTTAGAGAAAATATTGAAAGATAAAGATACTATACTGATAGATGTGCGTACTTCGGCAGAGTTTGCTCAAGGACATATCTCTGGTGCAAAGTCTATCAATGTAATGGATACCAAATTCTCTGAAAAAATAGCAAAGTTAGATAAGTCAAAAAATTATTATGTAAACTGCCGAAGCGGTGCAAGAAGCATGATGGCTTGTAAGAAGATGAAGAAAATGGGTTTTGAGAATGTCTGGAATGTATCAGGTGGAATCTTACAATGGTCTGGGAAAATTAAAAAATAAAGCCATCATTAGCAATAGTTTAAAAATAAAATAAATATTTTTTAATCAAAACGCTCATTATCAATAACTTAATAACCTATAACTAATCTCTTACTTAGTGTCATATAGCTGTCAATCAGCATAATTCAGAAAGTTTGGTTTGGAACTTTGCTTTGTATTTGGTACTTTTCAGTCAAATACAAGGCATTTTTTATAACAAACCATGATAATATGAAAACCACCAAACTTTCTTTTCAAAATACAGAAGGATTAACACTTTCAGCAAAGCTAGAACTACCTGTGGATCAAAAAGCACATAACTTTGTGTTGTTTGCACATTGCTTTACTTGCAATAAAAACTTAAATGCCATTCATAATATTAGCCATGCACTTACTAGGGAAGGTTTTGGAGTCTTAAGATTTGATTTTACGGGTTTAGGAGAAAGTGAAGGTGATTTTGCAGACACCAATTTTTCTTCTAACATTCAAGATTTAATAGTAGCGGCAGATTTTTTACGGAAAGAATACAAAGCACCTACACTGCTGATAGGACACTCACTTGGAGGAGCAGCCGTATTGGCAAGTAAGCAATATCTACCCGAAGTTAAAGCAGTCGCAACCATCGGAGCACCTTATCAGCCTGAGCATGTGGCACATCTTTTTGAAGATTCTAAATCTGAGATAGAAGCCAAAGGCGAAGCTAGAGTAAAAATAGCAGGACGAATTTTCTCTGTCAAAAAGCAATTTTTAGATGATATTGATTCAGTAAAAACACACCACCTCATCAAAGACCTCAATGCAGCTCTCTTAGTATTACATTCACCACAAGATACTACAGTAGAGATTGGCAATGCCACTCAAATATTTAAAGCAGCCTTACATCCACGGAGTTATATTTCACTAGATGGTGCAGATCATCTTCTGAGCCGTTCTAAAGACTCTTTGTATGTGGGCAATGCCATTGCAGCTTGGGCTACTCGCTACGTGGAGATACCTACCGAAAAAGACCTAGAAACCAATCTACAAGTAGTAGGAGAGATAGAAGATGGTTTTACAATGGATTTTAAAATGGGCAAACATCGCCTTCGTGCCGATGAGCCCGAGTCAGTAGGAGGGAGTGATTTAGGCCCAGACCCTTATAGCTTCTTACTCACTGCCTTGGGTGCTTGCACTGGAATGACCCTGCGAATGTATGCTGATAGAAAAGAGTGGAAGCTTAAGAGAGTAAGAGTGCACTTAAAACAAAATAAAGTGTATGCCAAGGATTGTAAAGACTGTGAAACTAAAGAAGGGAAAATGGACGAAATCACTAGACAGATAGAACTAGAAGGTGATTTGGATGCCGAGCAAATTCAAAAACTAATGGAAATAGCAGATAAATGCCCCGTGCATCGCACATTACACAGTGAAATAAAAGTAAGAACTGAAAGAATCCAAAAGTAAGGTTAGAGTAATAATAGAAGATTTTATAAATATAAAGCATTTTTTATAGTACTTAAGCAAGAACTGTTATTAATTTGACTCTAAAAAAGATGATTTTTTATTAAAATGAGCCAACCATTTATAAAAAGCTTACGTAAGAGAGTAAATAAAATGCAAGACTATGAAAAATGTTACTTTACTAATTATAATACTTACTTTCACAAATTTTTCTCAACATACCTTTGCTCAAAAAAATATACCTATTCAGGCAGAGCCTCTTTTAGATGTATTAGTTTCTGTCAAAGAAAATAATATTCAGAGATTCAAAGGTGCTTTTTCTAATGAGATAGCTCGAGAAAAAAAAGACTGGAACTCTAATCTTCAAGAAGGTAAGAAAAACCTTATTGCTCGCTTTGGTGATTATAAGTTACAAGATTTTGAGTTTATGTTCTCAGGAGATCACCAAGAAGGAAAGGTTGTATTGTATTTTCAGAATGAACCACAATTTTCACTTGCAGTTGTTAAAGAACCACAAGGCTGGAAGCTCAATGAGCATTAAGGCATTTTACAATATTTAATAAATTTGTTTTCTGTTTTCTTTTTTGTTAAACTTTCTTTGTGAAAAAACCTATTCAAAATGAGTAGGTTTTTTTTAGTTATGAGAGATGAATTTTATTAAATCAACCATTTAACCATTTAACCATTTAACCCTTCAACCCTTCAACCATTCAACTATACAACCATACAACCATTCAACTATTCAACCATTCCTTTAAATGTTTGGTTTTTCGCTTAAGCCCACCTAATTTTGCTCTAGATTCAAAACTAATCTTTAAAGTGATTGGTTTTGACTTATTAACAATATTGAATCAACAACACATCCTATCAAAATAGAATGCTTAAAGTAACTCGTTTTTTTAAAAATGCAACTATACTTGTTTTTGTAGTAGCACTTGGCTTGGCATATTATGAACTGACAGACTTGACTAGCCCTGTAGTACTATACCGCAATACAATAGGTAAAAGTCTGGCTACTATCAATAGTGATGTGTTTTTTTATGGATTTTCCATCTTTTTGATAGTTATGAATATACTCATCTCTATCATTGTGAAGCTGATGAATCAGATGCCTTTACAAAAGATAAAAGTACCCAATGCAGATTTTTGGTTTTCAGATGCCTTCCATATTAGCAAACTTCGTGATGTATGGAGCGTCTGGTTTTATACCTTGGCTATATTGATTAATCTCTTTTTGATTTTTTGTGTAGTCAAGTTATGGCTCATCAATCGTGGGCAAGGCGGTCAGTTATGGGAGTGGGGAGTTACTTTATTGGTTTTCTTTATGGTTTTGATAACATGGGGAGGTTTTATTGTTTATAGATTAAGACTTAGAAGAGTAGAATTTTTTTAGAATTTAGGGCGAATTATACGCCCTTTTTTGTGGGTTCTTTTTGATAAAAACCTTTTTTAGGGAACAAATCTTACGTTAAAATACTTTCATAGTTTATGAAATCATTATATTATCTCAATAAATACCTCATTAAATACAGAGTACTTTTGTTTTGGGGAATTGCTTTTACCATTATCTCTAATGTGCTTAGCATTGCTCCTGCACCTATAGTAAGATATTCTTTTGATTTGATAGAAGAAGCTATTGATATATACACACTTCATAATGGGCTAAGTGCACAAGCCGCTTTTTATACCATGTTTGCTTGGAATGTATTTCTCTATGGAGCATTGATTTTGTTATTGGCTATTCTAAGAGGGGTTTTCCTGTTTTTGGTGCGTCAGACTTTGATTGTGATGTCAAGACATATAGAGTATGACTTAAAGAATGAAATCTATAATCACTATCAAGAGCTTCCTCTAAGTTTTTATAGAAGACATAATACGGGAGATTTGATGGCTCGTATCTCAGAAGATGTGAGCCAAGTAAGGATGTATCTAGGTCCTGCTATTATGTATAGCCTTAACCTAATTACACTTTGTATTATGGTGATTGCCTATATGTTTATGATTGATGCGCGGCTTGCTTTCTATTCTTTACTTCCTCTTCCTTTTCTGTCGGTAAGTATTTATTTTGTGAGTAATATCATCAATAAGCAGTCTGCAGAAATACAAAAAAGTCTTTCTAGTCTTTCTACCTTTGTGCAAGAGGCTTTTTCAGGTATTAGGGTATTGAAAGCTTTTGCAAGAGAAGAAGATTCAGCAGAAAGCTTTACTAAAGAAAGCGAAAACTATCGTCAAAAGACAGTAAGACTTTCTCTCATTGATTCTCTTTTTTTCCCTCTGATTGTGGGTTTAGTAGGGTTTAGTACATTGTTAGTAATCTATGTGGGTGGAATAGAGGTGATGAAAGGTAAAATCACCAATGGAGTGATTGCAGAATTTATTATTTATGTCAGTATGCTGACCTGGCCCGTAACTTCCATAGGCTGGGTAACAAGTCTAGTACAAAGAGCAGCCGCTTCTCAGACACGTATCAATGAGTTTTTGAATACCAAAACTGATATTATCTCTCAAAAAAATATCGTGCATGAAATCAAAGGGAAGATAAGATTTGAGAATGTAAATTTTGTGTATCCAGATACGGGAATCAAAGCACTCAAAAATATTTCTTTTGAAATTATAGATGGACATACGCTTGCCATACTAGGCACTACTGGCTCAGGTAAAAGCACTATAGCCAATTTGCTGACTCGTATGTATGATGTAACTGGGGGCAAAATCACTATAGATGAAATAGATATTCGTGATTTTGAACTTACTTCACTTCGTACTCAGACTGGTTATGTACCTCAAGATGTTTTCTTGTTTTCAGAATCTATCCGTAATAATATTGCCTTTGGGACAGTAAATATCAGTGAAGAAAAAATTGTTCAAGCCTCTAAAGATGCTGATTTGTATCAAAATATTATGGATTTCCCTCATCAATTTGATACTCGAATTGGTGAAAGAGGTATCTCACTTTCAGGTGGTCAAAAACAAAGACTTTCACTTGCCCGTGCCATTGTGAGAGAGCCACGTATTTTGATTTTGGATGACAGCCTTTCAGCAGTAGATACCAATACTGAGAATATTATCTTGAATAACCTACAAAAAATCATGAAAGATAGAACTTCTATCATCATTTCTCACCGTGTATCTTCTGTAAAATTAGCCGATAGAATCATTATGTTAGATGATGGCGAGATGATAGAAGAAGGCACACATGACCAACTGATAGAGCAAAACGGTGCTTACCAAGAACTATACGAAAAACAACTTCAAGCAGAAGATACTTTAGAAGATTAATTAACTATTTAAGAATTTATTTATTATGAAAGTACTCATATTATCTACTTCACCTCGCAAAGAAAGCAATACGCTTAAAATAGCAAAAGCCTTAGAACAACTAAGCCAAGAAAAAGGACATGTAACTAAGCTAGTCAATTTTGAGGACTATGACATCCCTATGATTGGTCAAGGAAGTCTTGACAAAGATAACTTAACTGATTTTCAGAGTAGTCTAATTGGGGCTATGGAATGGGCACAAGTAATAGTGCTGGCAGCACCTGAATATAACTGGATGACGAGTGGGCAGTTAATTAATGCTATTCATCAGATTGGCAGCAAAGAATTTGCACACCTTTTTGATAACAAAGTATTTTCACTTGTAGGTGTATCTGCTGGAAGAGGTGGAAGACTCCCGTGTATAGAATTGATGATGTTGGTGAATAAAATGATTAATTTCTTAGATCAATATTCCGTTGTGTCTCCTCGCATCTTTGAATCTCACGAAACACAGAACAATGTGCAGGAAGACGGAACGCTCACACCTGATACAGTTTATACTAGAACTGTACATCTATTCTTGGATTATACATTTATTATAGCCAATCGTTGGTTTAAAGAGTAGCAAGATTGGGAAGCTCTATTTTAAAAAGGCTTCCCTTATCAATAGTGGATATAATTTCTATTTTGCCATGGAGTTTGTCAATGCTTTGTTTTACAATATACATGCCTAGACCTGCACCGTCTGATCTATTAGTAGCCCTAAAAAACATATCAAATATTTTACTGATATACTCTTCCGAAATCCCAATGCCATTGTCCTTAATTTTTATGAAGACTTTTTCTTTCTCAATCTGAATATCTATCTTTAAATAAGGTTTTTTAGAATGATGGTTATAATATTTGTAAGCATTAGAGATGATATTATTCAGGATAATTCTTATCCTGAGTAGGTCAGACTTAAAGACTGAGTGAGAGGAATTAATATTAAAGGTTACTTTGATTTTTGAGGCACTTTCTATGTAAGCTAAATCTTCTAGGCATTCATTGATAAGTGGCTCAAAATCAATCTCTTCTGCAATTACCTCACTTCTATTTGCTTTGGCATAGTTTAGCATGTCTTTTACAAAACCATCTAGTTTATTGATTCTGTTCTCAATCAAACTCACATAGTGGTCTCTTTTCTCGGCTTCTTCCTCTATTTTATAAATGCTTACCAGCCCTAAGATAGAGCTAAGGGGTGAACGCAAATCATGAGAAATCTTATAGACTAGCTGGTCAAGCTCAAAATTTCTATCTGAAAGTTCAGACAAAGTTCTCTCTAAGCTATGTTGATTTTCTCGCAGAGATTGATTGATGTTTTTGAGCGTATTCTCATGATTGATTCGGTCATTGATATCAAATAGCATAGTAACTATAGCATAAGGTTTATTTTGATGATTTTTTAGACTGATTACATTGGCACTAAACCACTTGTAGCTATTATCTTTATGCTTTAACATAAATTCACCTGATACTCTAGGCTTATTAAGAATGCCATAGCGTGCTTCTATTATACCTTCCCTTTGTGTAGGATGTATATTCTCAAAGATAGGATCAGAGAATAATTGCTCAAACTCATCAGCCTGATAGCCTAACATACTTGCTAATTTCTCATTATTAAAGATGTATTTTTGATTATATACATCAAACACTTGTAAAGCTGTAGGAACTGCTTCTGCGATTGCTCGCATCATCTCTTGAGTATTGGTGAGTTTTTCTAATGCCTTTTTAATGTATTTATTCTGTTGGAGCAACCTCTCAGTTTTAATATCTGTGGTACTATCTATGAAGTGAGTAAGACACATATAGATATGACGACTTGTGGAGTTAGAAGATAGCTTGAAATGAATAGTCCTGTTTTCCTTATCTTCTGTTAGAACGTGAAGAATGATTTCAGAAGTTTGATTTTCCTTCTCTTGAATAATCTTTACTATCTCTGACTTTAATAAAAGCCATTCTCTTTCCTCAAATAAGCACTGAAAATTTTTTTCTTCTAATGATGTTTTAGAATAACCTAAACAATTAGCAAAAGCTCTATTAAAAGTAACTAAATCACAGTCAAAATCCATCAAGCCTTGTGCTAAGGGACTTTCAAAAAATATATTTTCGTAATCAATCATAGAGGATATATTTTTCTCTCACTTCGGAGCATAAATTTTCACTGCATTTTTAAGTGCTTCTTCTTTGGATAAGCTCATTTTTTTTAGTTCTTGATTCGTATATTTCTCCATTTGATCTGTATAGTGAGGGCTTTTTTTGTGGTTAGAAGCTCCATAAGCATTGATGCTCTCTAGTTCTACACCTTTCTCAGAAAATCTCACAAGCAGAATATAGGATTCACCTTGATTGGTTTTAAACTTTCCTTTTTTATACGGTTTAGAATACATGGCAGCGATGACATCTTGGTTTCCTGGCATTGGGAGTTCTACCTTGCCACGTTGATGGACTTGTATTTTGCCCAAAGGTACTTCAATAGTATTGAAGTAATTTTCCAAATGTTTTTTTGTTTCCCTCAATGCTGCAATGATTTCAGATTCTGATACTTTATTATAAGCCTTCAACTTTAGTTTAGTACGCAAATCTTCGCCCAAATAATGAAGAAAAACCATAAAAATACTTGCACCTATGCTTTCTGTTGTATTTTCCCTATCCCAACTGTCTAATATATCAAATATTTTGATTAAATCTGGATATTTTTCTGACTCAATCTTATATAAATCATTCAAATTAGTAGCCACTGTAAAAGCCAAGCTATCAGGGTAGCTCAAATCATACTTGATTCTTTTAAAATCTTCATAGCTAAATTTTCCTTTATGATTTTCTAAAAGAGAAGAAAGCCTCAGACTTCGGTTATTTTGGTATTTTTCAAAACCCATTGTGGCATCATAGGCACTACTCGGTTTGTTTTCACCCTTTTGAGTGGCATAAAAAGGGCTATTATTGGTATTGAATACATACCCAGAAGGAGGGTTGAATACCTGTGGAAGCTCCGAAACAGGATGATATTCCCCTCTTTGCCAAAGTGTCTTAGAGGTATTGCCAGGAAGCACTTTTTGCCAATCATAGCCAGGGTCTCGGTAAGGAATAAGCCCATTGCTGAGATAAAAAATATTATCTTCTTTATCAGCATAGACTAGGTTAAAGCAAGTAGTATTCTGTCGGTCAATAGCAGCTTTAAACTCACTCCAGTTTTTAGCTTTTCCCATATAAAACTGTTGCTCTGCTGCTTTAATATGCATATTGGCTGGAAAACGGACTGCATAAAACTTCCCATCTTTCTCCAGAGTCGCTCCATATTTACTCCAATAAAAAGTGAATTTCTTTCCAATCTTAATAGGTCCTATCTTGATTTTTATTTTTTTGCTGCGTACCTGTAATGTATCCCATTGCTCATCAAAGCGATACACTAATGGCTCTGTGGGGTGCATTTCTAGGTGATAAATATCTGTAAAATCTGGATGATTGACGGTATGAGCCCAACCCAAGTTTTCATTTACGCCATGCCCTATCGAGAGAAAGCCAGGCAAACTTCCACCCAGCACATTTAAACCTTCTTCACTTTGGAGATGAACTTCATACCAAGCAAGCGAACCTTCTAAGGGCTGATGTGAATTGACTGCAAGATAAGTCTTGCCCTCTGTGGTTTTATCTTTACTGATGGCAAAGGCATTAGAACCTGTGCCGACCTCCAAATCATCTTCTGCGATACTTCCATTAAATATCTTAGTGAGTTCGTCTATCAGCCCAGAAAAAAGTGCATAACCTAGTGTGTATGAGCGGATTAAGTCTTTCTCTGTAATCGGAAAAGTACCTTTGACCAAGACTTCTCTCGGATGTGCCTTTGCATAAGCATTGATTCCTTCGGTGTAGGCAGTCAAGATTTTTTTGAATTCAGGCGAAAAAGTATCTTCTTGATAAGCAGTATCTACCAAGGCTTCTACGCCTATCAGAAAACTAATCACATCTAATGGAGCACTTGATTTGCCCATTACCTGAGCAAGTTTACTCTCTGAGGCAAGCAATAACTCTTGTGCAGAGGCAAAATCATCTTCGGCAGCAGCCCAAGCCAAGCCATAAGCCACTTCTGCATCCGTCTTTGCAAAAATATGAGGTACACCCCAAACATCTCTGGCGATTTGTATATTTTGAGGATTTATCTGGGCAGTAAGCAAATAAACATTGCTTAGGAATATTAAACAGAAAGAAACAAGGATATTAACTTTAATTGTAGGCATTTGACAGAGTATTTTTATGCCAAATTAAAGAATAATTTAGAAGATTTTTCCAATTATTTATCGTTTTTTAAAGAAATGGTTTTGAAGGTATAAGATTTAGGTTTTATGATTTGTATTTGAGTTTAATTAATTCGTAAAGTTTGCTCTTAGCGAGATAGATTAAATTACAAAAGAATGATATTAGTGTTTATTGTTTTCACAGTAGTAGGATTGCTGGGTTTATATGATAATAACCACAATGGGGAAATTTCTATTCGACAAGAAAGTAGAATCATACATTGTGAAAGTGATATTTCTTGTCGCAGATATAGTAAGCATGATGTTTTTATTGCAGCAGATATAGATAAGGATTTTATTGTAACATCTCAAGAAGCAGAAAAACTCCTAAATTCTTTTGACCAAGACAAAGACGGACAACTCAATAATCAAAAAGAAATATCCTCATTTAACCGTCAATATCCTGAAAGTATTTCTAATATATTTAGGAAAAGGTGATTTTGACACGGGAAACTAAGTAAGAGATGAGTTATAAATTATGAGTTACCTGTCTGTAATAATCTGATAATGAGTGTTTTATTTAAACTAAATAAGTGCTTTATTTTGAAAGTGTTGCTAAAATGAGTTTGTGTAAATAGTACAAAATAGTAAGATTGAAGATTGTAGATAGTTGATAGTTAATACAACAATACAACAATAAAACAATAAAAAGAATGTATGTAATACTAGTATATGACTGTGGTGAGAAGCATGTGGTAAAGATGCTGAAACTCTGTAGGCAGTATCTTAACTGGATTCAGAACTCAGTATTTGAGGGGGAGATTTCGGAGGTAAAGCTAAAAGAACTCATAGCAAAGGCAAAAAAGATAATGAATGAGCAAGAAGATAGTGTGATTCTTTTTAAAAGCCGTGATATTAAGTGGCTCGAGAAGGAAGTAATAGGACTAGAAAAGAATAATTTAGATAATTTTTTATGATTTGTAAAGTCGTCTATCGTTTGAATATATTGTTTTTTGTTGCTTGTTTAGCTTGGTATTTTAGCTAAAACGCTGATAATCAGTAGTCGTCATTCTCTAGGGAAAATCTTACTATTACACATTGACGACTTTCTGGATGATTTCTTTGAAAAAAAGGGGCGTTTACTTGCAAATTAAGCTGTTTTTAGCTTTATTTACAACGGACTTTAATTGGACTTTACAGAATTGAAACATTAGAATACAAAAGCGACCTACTAGGCAGTAATAAGACTTTAATTGGACTTTACAGAAAAGGAGTACATTAGGTTTTTTTTTACAACGCCTTCACGAATTTTACTACACATTTCCTGAGCAGTATTTTATGAAATTTCCAATTCTTTTGATATTTGAAGATTACTTGTATTCAAGTGCATCATGTATAAAAACGTAATCCAATGATGAATAGGTTGATGTGAACCACTAAATATCGTATCTGTCAAATCATCAAAATACTTTTTGCAAGACTTACATTAATAATGTTGTTTGTCTGGATAAGTTTTATCGCTGCCATTTTTAACTACCTCTTTTGACTGGCAAGCAGGACAGAAACTCCCTTTTCCCAACGAACTTCACGAACAATATTCCAGCATAAACTCACATTTAATATCTTGCGTAATTGTATCTCTATCATCTTTTTTAGCTTTTTTTTCTAACTACATGACAAAAAATAATAATTGGCTAAGATTCTTTAAATTATTTTGCTAAAAATTTGGATAAAAGATTGGTATTCATTTCATTAGATGAATATTACCAAGTATTTATCTATGAAAAAGAACACCAATCCAGATTGTAAAAGTACAAAATTAGTAGCATATTTAAATGAAAATCTACTCAAAAATGGACAAAAAATAAATAAAGCACGCCTAAAACTGATTGCTTTTTTTATTTTGGCATTGTGCAAGGTTCAAACTGTAAGTTTTCATAAACTTGCTACTGCTTTTGATAGCACCAGCAAGTCGGAATCTTCATTAAGACGTGTGCAACGTTTTATATCAGGTTTTGAGCTATGTAGTGACTTAATTGCTAAATTAATTTTTTCAATGTTACC
>JBBRUH010000067.1:0-15856 GCA_038248005.1 Cytophagales bacterium
ACTTCTAATTGATAATCTACCCCAACACTAAAGGCTCAGGACTGGCACATAGCACAAAGATTAATAAAGAAACCCACCCTAGTATTTTGCGTCCTAGACTCAATGGCTCATCTTGTTGGGCAGGAGGATGGTAAATACCCAAAAACCGACCTAATAAAAAAGCAAAAGCCATCCAGCCACCATAGCCTTGCACTGTAGGAAGCCAATAACTCAGTAAAAACTGTATAGAAAATACGCCCAATGCCAGCAAGAGTACATCTGATGATTGCTTTGCAGTACGTGAAAAAATAATATAATAAAGCAGAATCTGCATAGGTATCCAAGTCAGCAGTTGATCTAAAGACTCGTGTGGACTCACAGAGCCTAGACCCGCATAAAATACAAAAATAGTAAATAAGACAGGAGCAACTCTAGCGTGCCATTTAGCTCCTATCAAGCCATATAATATATGTCCTCCATCTAGTTGCCCTATCGGCATGAGATTAAGTGCAGTAAAAAGCAAAGCCAAAAAACCTGAAAATAAAAAGGGATAATGAAATATCTCATAAGGATGAGGAATTTTATACCGATCTTCTGTTGGCACAACCCACTTTTCAAAACCCCAAAATAACAGATTCCCACCAACGCCTATCATTCCTTCTTGTGGCTTGCCTACCCTCTTTTTTTCTCTGTTTTCTTCTGTATCAGGATAATTGTAAGCGTATTTAGCGTAGTCTAAGCCGTATTTTTTATACTCTTCGGGGTAAAGAGTTTTATATTCTGGATTAACTTCAAAGACATATTCAGGGGAAGGCAGATGTGTAAACCCATAAAAAAGTATAATCAAAGCCATCACAAAACCAGCCAAAGGGCCTGCAATGCCTATGTCAAAATATTGAGTCCGAGTTTTGAGATTTTCTTTAATCTGAATAAAAGCTCCCATAGTGCCTATCGTAAACGTAAAGCCAAGCCAAAGCGGAATATAATAAGGAAGACTCACACGCACACGATGCCAAAGTGCTGTGAAATAATGCCCAAACTCATGACAAGTCAAAAACAATAAAAAAGGAATAGAAAAGTAAAATCCTTTCTGAAATTTGGCCCAAGTAAACCCCTCAAAGAAGTGAAATCCCTTTTCGTTTGTTAGCAATAAATCACCATTCATCCACTCCATTCCTGCTAGTGTAGTGGTCAAAAGAGTGATTACAAACAACAGTATATGAATGAAATAAGAGCGTATTTTTAACATTAGGATATATTCTAAGGATTTTAAAATTAAAAGTGTGAGATTTACATCTCATCTCCATTTCTGGTAAATACTCCAGAAGACTTCAAATTTAGTGGTTTTTATAGTTTTTGAGTGTTTTATGTCCTGTAATTATATTATGAAGATTACATCATCAAACTTTGAGGATATAATACGTACAATTAAGCTGTTGTGTTGTTATATAGTTCTCTCAAAACTTTGATAAAAATTATTCGAATAAAATTTTGCTGTATTTTGCAAACGAAAGATATATTTTTAGTTATTTTCTTTAAAATCACAAGAATGATATGTAGTTTTGATGCAACTTATGTTTCTATTTTAATATTTAATTTTAAAAATCTAAATATGGCTACTATTACTGACATAGAAGGAATTGGTCCTGCATTGGGCGATAAATTTAAAGCTACTGGCATTAGCACAGTAGAAAAACTACTTTCTGAAGGTGCTTCTAAAAAAGGACGTGCTACACTAGCAGAAACTACTGGAATTAGTGAAGGCAAAATTCTTGACTTTGTAAACATGGCTGACTTATTTCGTATCAAAGGAGTGGCAGGTCAATTTGCTGAGCTATTAAAAGCCTCTGGCGTAGATACTGTGAAAGAGCTACGCACTCGCAATGCCGAAAATCTACACGCCAAACTAATAGAAGTAAATGAAGAAAAAAACTTGACAAATGCAGTACCTGCATTGAGCCGAGTAGAGGATTTCATAAGTCAAGCCAAAGAGCTTGAGCCTGTGGTTACGTATTAAGGCTAAAAAAAATTAGCATTAAAAAGCCCTTCAGAGTATTAATATTTTGAAGGGCTTTTAGTCTTTTAAATTGAATATGTGATATTTAGAGATTGATTTATTTGGTTATTGAGTAATTAGGTCATTATTTTTAGAGGACATTCAACCTAATCACTCAGTGCTAAGGAAGTTTATCTTGCCCCTGTGTGGGTTTAATCTCTCTAAACCACTGAAAACACTGAGTGGCATACCATTTTTTACCATCCGTATACAAGCCACAGCCCATCTGTAGGGCTTTGTCAGATAAGATATTATTACGATGCCCCGGTGAGTTCATCCATTGATTGATAAAAATCTCTGCTATTTCAAGATAAGTACTCTTACCCAAAGAAGCACCTTGATAAGCAATATTCTCGGCGATAAAAGGATTGTCTATGCCTGCTAGTTTGGCTCGCTGTTGTGTGCTTGCTCTGCTAGAGTTTTTGAGATTACTATGGTCAAAAAAATCTAGCTCAAGCATCATCTTGGAGTGATGCCAAGCCGCTATCTCTAACTGTGGAGCATATACAAGAGGCTTAAGGCCTTGCTTAATACGTTGCTCATTTGCCAAGAAAAAAAGACAGGCATTGATGAGTGCATAATCTATCTTTTCAGTATCAAACTTTTGGTTCAGTGTAGCTTCTTTGCGAAAATCTTCAGCAGAAATCTGTGCATACTGTTGTCTATCCCAACTTTGCTCTTCTTGTAGTTGAGAAGTGGTAAAACTAAATGTCAGAAAAGAGATTGTAAACAAAAGGCTGAGAGAATATATTTTAGAAAGGTAAGATGACTTATTTCTTATATGATGGCTCATGAGTAATATATATTATTTTGATTGTGTATGCCTGATAATTTTTATAAGTAAAACGCATCTTTGAGCGTTTTGACTAAAACTTCTTAAAACCATAAGTTTTTTTGTACCGTCTAACACATCTTTTTGTCTTAATTCGAAACAGTGTGTTTCATTTCTATATAAAACATTACAACAAATGAAAATATATATAATCGTTGGTTTATTACTTATAAACAGCGGACTTTGCTTCTCTCAAAACCTATCTTCTCTTTCTGATGATTTATCTTCAGAAGTGATTTACAGAGACATCAATAAGGCAAAACAAGAGCCCGATAAGGTAATTAGGCTAGATTTGAGCAATCAAAATCTAACTCAAGTACCTGGCGAAATTCTTTTTTTTAAAAATCTAAGAGAACTCAACCTCAGTAATAATCAACTAGACTTGGTTCCTGGAAAGATTGCAACGTTAAAATACCTCCAAATCTTACGTCTGTCAAATAATCCTATAAAATCCTTTCCCGAAGAACTAGATACACTCCAGAATTTGCAAGTTTTGGAACTACAATCACTCAACTTAAGCCATATTCCTGTGGAAGTATTTGGGTTAAAAAGTCTTCAGATTTTAAAGTTAGATTTTAACCAACTAACGCACTTACCTGATAGTCTTTCATTATTGCCTAATCTCATAGAGCTTTCTCTTTCTAAAAATAAGCTAGACAGTCTTCCAGAATATTTAGAAAATAGTTTAAAGATTCTTATTTTAAGTCATAATCAAATTAGCTACATTCCTTTATCTATTGCCAAACTTACAAAACTAGAAAAAATATGGTTAGATTATAACCAATTAAAAAGCCTCCCAGATGAATTTGTCCAACTAGAAAATCTACAAGAAGTCTATCTGACCCATAACCAATTAGAAAAACTTCCTGAAGATTGGAAAAAACTAAAAAGTATTCAGAAGATAGATTTATCTCATAATCAGCTTACTAGCTTACCCATCGGCTTTAAAAGCATGCTACAGTTACACCATCTTAACATAGAATATAATCAGCTTAATAGCTTACCCGAAGGCATTCATACACTTCAAAGTTTACAACATTTAGACATCTCTAACAATGCACTCTCTCAACTTCCAGAAAAAATAGAAAAGCTAGACCAACTCTTATTTTTAGACCTTGGGGAGAATCAACTCAATAACTGGGGAGATAATTTATGCCTCTTCAATGCACTTAAAGTTCTCTATCTAGGGCATAATAAAATTCAAAAACTTAGCAATCAGTTTGAACAAATGCCCGACTTAACAGTCTTAGATTTAAGTTTTAATCAATTGAGTGAAATCCCTACAAGTCTATTTATGCTCAAAAATCTAAAATCGCTCATTCTTAAAAATAACCAAATCAAAGAAATCCCTCCTGCTGCTAATGTGCTTAAAAGTCTATATTTTTTGGATTTGAGCAATAACCAACTCACACAAATCCCAGCAGAACTTGATTCTTTTTCCGAATTAAGAAGTTTGCTATTGGGCAAAAATAATCTCACTAAAATCCCTCAAAGTTTAGAAAAACTAAGCTATCTACAAGAATTATATTTAGAGAGCAATCAACTCAAAGAGATGGGGTTTTCATTGTCTTCTTTACCAGAGTTACAAAAAATCAACTTGCAAGGTAATCCTATCAGCCAAGAAATTATAGATAAAATCCGCAAAGATTTTTTAAAAGTCTCAGTTATTTTTTAGCATTGCACCATTATTTAGCAATTTCTAAAAGCTTATCTATTAAATTATGATTCAAGAATATTTTTCTTTGAAGCCTTATAATACCTTTGGAATAGAGGTAAAAACACGTTATTTTGCTACATTTAGCACCTTAGATGAGCTACTAAAGCTCAAAGAAAAAATTCCCAATCAGCCTTTGCTTATTCTAGGAGGGGGGAGTAATGTGCTTTTTACAAAAGATTTTGAAGGGCTTGTCTTACACAATCAAATCAAGGGAATCCAAAAAATAGAAGAAGATGAAAAGCATATCTGGCTTAAAGTAGGTGCAGGAGAAAATTGGCATAGCTTCGTTCAGTATTGTATCGCACATGAATATGCAGGGGTAGAAAATCTTTCACTCATCCCTGGTACGGTCGGTGCAGCACCTATGCAAAATATAGGAGCGTATGGAGCAGAAATACAAGAGGTAATTTACTCAGTGGAAACACTCGAAAAATCAACTGGGCAATTAAAAACATTTAGCAGAGTTGAGTGTGATTTTGGATATAGAGAAAGTGTATTTAAGAATATTTATAAAAATCAGTTTATCATCGGCCATGTAATATTCAAGCTTTCAAAATTACCCGTTTTTAGAGTAGAATATGGTGCTATCCAAGAAGTGCTTCGGCAAAAAGGAATACAAAAATTAAGTATTAAAGTGATTAGTGAGGCTATCTGCGAAATCAGAAATAGCAAACTACCTAACCCAGCAGTGATTGGTAATGGAGGAAGTTTTTTTAAAAATCCTGAAGTAAACCAAGAACAATATCAAAGTCTCAAAGCAAGATTTACAGAAATACCCGCCTATCCACTAGAAAATGGACAAGTAAAAATACCAGCTGGGTGGCTCATAGAACAAGCAGGATGGAAGGGTAAAAGAGAAGGGCAAGCAGGTGTGCATGAGAAACAAGCTCTAGTATTAGTCAATCACGGGGATGCAAAGGGGGAGGATATTTTAAACCTTTCTTATAAGATACAAGCATCTATCATGGAGAAATATAATATAGAATTAAATCCTGAAATCAACATAATACACTAAAACATTACATGATATAAATTAAACATGGTTTTCTTGTGTAACCTTCAATACTTAATTTTGAGTATTGTAAATTTATAAAGATAAATTATGTATAAAACAAGTATTATTATTTTTTTGGTTTTAATTGCTTTTGGCTTAAAAGCACAAGAGCCTTATGAGGTAGAAAAAATCTGGAATATTCAATTCAAATTACCTAAAAGTTGTGTGGGAAAGATGGGCGGAGCTACTGCACATTATTGGATAGAAGTCCGAGGGCAAGAGTCGCATGATTTTGAGCTTCATTTTTATAAGACAAAACCAAAACTTTTAAATAAAAAACTACAAGAAGTATTAGAATCCATCCCTAATGATATGATAGAGCCTAGCCAAAAAGCAGGGCTTTTGGAGGATAAAAACTGGACTATCGGTAAAAGACATCATCTCAAAATGAGATTTTCAGAATTTAAAAATAACTATTTGACTATTATTTTTACTTTTGAATGGGAAGGTAAGACATTCATTGGCTGGATATGTGCCAAAGATAAACCCTCCAAAGCACTTTCTGAGATTACTTTCTTATCAATACAACCAGGTTAAGTAAGAGATTAGTTGTAAATCATTGGTTTGTAAGGGTTTGATAATGAGTAACTTATTTAAAATAAATGATTGCCTTATTTATAAAGATTCACTCAAGGGTGAATCGCTTCAATGGGCACAATAGTACTTACAATCTGACCTTGCACATCAAACTGAAGTCTGACTTTGGATACCCTTGGGAGGATTTCTTCTGCTTGAGGGTCAGTTACTGCCCGCTCGTCTAGTGCTTCTTTGACGAGACGAGGAACATCGTGTCTTATCTCATTAATAGTACCATTAATTGTGCTTTCTCCTGATTGAATGGCTTCTATCGATTTTTCGTGTATTACTTTAAAGAGCATCTGCTCATACTTATCAAGGAAAGCTATTTCTAATTGTATTTTTGACATTTCAGTGTATTTTTATAAGGGCTAATGATATATTGATTCTATCTGCAAAAAAAGTGCAATTCGTTTCTTATACCAAAAATACTTTTTGCTCAGCAAGATATAATGAGAGATTGAGTGAATGATTAATCACTCAACCTTTCATCAACCCAATCTCTAATTTACTTAAATAATTAAGCCTCCATCTGCTACAAAGACTCCTCCTGTGCAGTAAGAAGATGCTTCAGAAGATAAAAACAGAGCCAATCCTACCATTTCTTCAGGTTCTGCGATTCGCTTCATAGGAATCATCGGCAAGACAGAAGTCAGCACACGGTCATCTTTCCAGAGTGCTTCACTCATTTTAGTACGGATAAGGCCTGGGCAAATTGCGTTTACCCTAATCCCATCTTTGCCCCAATCACGTGCCATTACTTGAGTAAGAGAGATGGCAGCAGCCTTGCTAACACTATAAATACCTGTGCGGTGGTCGGGACGGATGCCTGCAATACTGCTAATATTAATGACTCTTCCTTTGTTTTTTTTCAACTCAAAATATGCCATTTTGCCAAGCATAAACATTCCTTTTAGGTTTACCTCCATGATTTTATCAAAGGCAGTATCCTCAGTATTGACTATTGGACCAAAAGCAGGATTAGTAGCCGCATTATTAATCACAATGTCTATTCTACCAAAAGCTTCTAGGGTTTTATCTACTAAATTTTGAAGCTGAGCACTGTCTCCATTATGAGCAGCTACTGCCAGCACTTCTATTCCCTCTTCTTTAAGTTGGGCAGCTACTTCATCCACTGCTTCTTGCTTACGGCTAGAAATCACGACTTTAGCACCTGCCTGCCCTAGACCTCTGGCGATAGCTTCGCCGATTCCTTTACTAGCTCCTGTAATGATAGCGACTTGTCCATCAAGTCTAAATTTATCTAAAATATTCATAATTAATTATTGATTATAACTTTACTAACAGAACTTTAATAGACTCTAAAAAAGTGAAAAGAATTTAGAATACAAAATTATAGCTTTAAAATAGTTTTATTTATCCAAAAACTTACAAGGGAATAAATCAGCATAGTATGTCAAAGGCTATGGCACGATTTTGCATTTAAGAATAGTATAAAAAAACATCTTCTGTCAAATATGAGTGCAATCGTGGGAAAGATAATTAATATAAAAGAGTGGAAATCTCAAAAACAAGCCCAAGAAAAAGTAGTGTGGCAAAATAAAAGAAAAATATATTTGGTTTTAAGAATACTTTTGGCTGTTACTGGTGCAGTTGCTTTCGGAATAGATTTACTCTGGTTAAAAGTGTATTTTATGGGTTGGCTCGGTATTTTGTCTCTATTTCCTTTGTTTTTGAGTAACTTTATTTATTTCACTGAGCAAGTAGAAGTGGATGGAAGTAAGGGCTATATCTATATCTCAAGACAAAATAAATTTTACACCAAAATCATCAAGATATCTCTCAAGGGCATCATTGCCATTGAAGAAAATACCTTAGAGAAAAACCCAAGAAATAAATTTTTGATACATCTTAAAAATGATGAAACTTATCACTTACCCTTACCAAAAGACGAAACTCAAATAGAAACTCTCAAAAAACTTATCATAGCTAATTTAGGTCTAGGGTTTTCATCTGAGCATCTTCATAAATCAGTCTCATAGACCATTATTGTAAGTGATGAGCATCTACTTATGAGGTATTATTCAATGAAATTAAATGAATATTTTTTCATTATTAAAGTAACAAATTGGTTTAAGCAAAACACTCATTATCAGATTATTACAAACTAATAATTCATAATTTATAACTCATCTCTTAATAGTTCAATCTCTTCATCTCCTGAATTTTATCTCATATTTGTCTATTGTGAATATTTGTTTTATCAAATAAATTTTTTAGCTTAGGCTTCTGAAAATTTGATTTTAATAAAATGCCCATCAATCGGAATGCTCTTATTCGGTATCGTACTATAGATTGCTGTTTGCAAAATCGCTATCGTAAATGGACTCTCGATGATTTGATAGATGCCTGCTCTGAAGCCCTTTATGAGTATGAGGGAATAGATAAAGGGGTAAGCCGCCGAACGGTACAAATGGACATCCAACTCATGCGTAGTGAAAAGCTAGGCTATGAAGCTCCTATTATAGTAGTAGATAAAAAATATTATACCTACCAAGACCCTAATTACTCTATCACGAATATCCCACTGACAGCACAAGACTTAGGCAAGCTAAACGAGGTGGTAGAAATGCTCAAACAATTTAAAGGATTTACACATTTCCAAGATTTGGCGGGAATGGTTCAAAAGCTAGAAGATAAGATAGATGTTGCCAAATCTCACCGTGAGCCTATTATTGATTTTGAGAAAAATGAAGGACTTTGGGGATTGACTTACATAGAAACACTCTACCAAGCCATTTCAGATAAAAAATCACTCCATCTTACCTACCAATCTTTTAAGGCAAGGAATGCAAGTAAATTTATATTTTATCCCTACTTACTCAAAGAATATAGAAATCGCTGGTTTTTACTTGGAATGAGAGAAGGCAATCAAAATATTCAAAATCTAGCCCTTGACCGTATTCAGGCATTGGAGCTTTCAGAAGAACCTTTTGAAGCCTATCAGGGCAAATCTCTCCACAGTTATTTTCAAGATGTCATCGGCGTAACCATTACTGAAGCACAAGCCCCTGAGAATGTGATTCTTTTTGTGGATAAGCAAAATGCTCCTTATGTACTTACTAAGCCCTTGCATCATTCCCAAGAATTAGTAGAAAAGAAACCGCAAGGAATAATTATTTCATTGCAAGTTCAACTCAATTTTGAGCTAGAAAGAGAGATTCTTGGCTTTGGAGAGATGATGTGTGTTATAGCTCCTCCTGCACTCAAAAGAAGAATTAAAGAAAGGCATAAAGATGCTTTAGACGCTTATATGAATGAAATCCATCCTAAAAGTCTCCATCATAAACTCAATGATTTGCATCATAGAGGCTCGAGTGTCTTTAATTATTTTTATAGCAAAAAAGAAATTAATCAAATCAAGTCATTGATTCATCTTCATTTTAAGAACAACAGCCTTACCAAGACCTTTGCTATTAGGGCATTGCTTCAAGAAATCCCTAGACTTAAACCCTTGATTTTTAATCACAACTTGTATAGAGTGGTGAAAGCTATAGACCCTAATGCTTTTTTGGTGAAAGGTGTTTTTTTTGATAAGACTCCAGAGCAAAATTGGTATGTAACTCGGCATCAAGATTTGCCTATTAACCTCAAAAAAAGAATAGAAACAGAGGGTTTCACAGGCTGGACACAAAAAGACAATACCATCAGTGCTTGCCCTCCAGTAGAGATTTCAAAAAATATCTTTACGATTAGGATTCACTTGGATGATACAGATGCTGATAATGGAGCTTTGAAAGTAATTTTAGGCTCACACCACCAAAAGCATAGTGATGCCGATATACAACTTATCACTCAGAATGCTATCCCTTTTGTCTGTGAAGTAGCTTCGGGAGGAGTGCATATTTTACGTCCACTCATTTTACATTCTTCCTCCAAAAGCACTCGACAAGAAGGAAACCGAGGTGTAATTCATCTTGAGTTCTGCTCTCTTGACCTTCCCAATGGCTTAGAGTGGGCTGAGAAAATAACATTCGAGAAATAAAGTTTATCTATAATAAATCAAATTATTTGATATAATTCTATTGAAATTTTAGGATATTCTGGCAAATCAAATATTGCTTTTTCACAAATAAATGACTTTCCTTGGGATTTTATGACATTCTTTATCTTTTTATTCCAAGAACTTCTTTCCTCACCATCTATTTCCCATCTTATAGAAAAATGCCAAAAATTACAATTTATAGGTGTATGAATAACCTTACATTTTAGAGATTTTACACTACTCGCACTACCACTTTCGAATGGAATATCAACATTATTAAAATCTAATATTTTCAGAAAAAAGTAACCTCGCTTATTATCAAAATCGAAACTAAGGAGTGAAGGTTGGTTAACTTCACCTTTTTCCCATAAACTGTTTAGGAATTCTTTTTCTGAGCAATCTTTTATTTTTAGGTAAATATCTTGTTCTGTAAATAGTCCTAACAGATTAGTAGAATAATCTCTTAAATAATCTGTTTGCCTTGATATAGAATTAATTTCTAATTTACCGTCATTACCACGACACTCTTTATTTTCTGTGAAACGAATTAAAAAATTAGGTTATCTGACAATTTTTGTGGAGAATGAATAATTAAAGTTATTTTAAAAATATATCTACCTGATAATGAAAAAGTTAGATATATTAAAGATGCTAGATTTACCACAAAAATTGTCATACAACCACTTATTTAAAGTAAAAATATTCTAAAATTTTTAGACTACCAATAATCTACACTAAAAATCAGTAAATTTATACTTGATTTACGATAGCTTGGAACTTAGTGTTTATGTAGTATATACTTTATGTTTGAAAAGTCTTTCTTTTATAAATACACATGAATATACATTTATATGTGCCTAAAACTTGAATATGCATCTTATAAAAAATCATAGTTAAAAATATCTCATCACTCATAATAGACAATGCATGTTAGTTTTTCTAAAAAAAAGGATTCAGAGCTTTGTATTTGCAGGGCAAGGCTTAGGCTACTTATTCAAGACTCAACACAATGCACAGATACACGCTTTAATGACTATTTTGGCGATTTTAGCAGGCTTCATCTTTAAGCTAAGTAGTTCAGAATGGTGCATGGTTTGTCTTTCTATTGGCCTCGTGATTGCTGTGGAAGGCTTTAATACTGCCCTAGAAAGTCTTACAGATCTGGTCTCACCAGAGTATCATCACTTGGCAAAAATTACTAAAGATGTAGCAAGTGGAGCAGTATTGATTACCGCCCTCACTGCATTTGTGATAGGCTTCATTATTTTTTTACCTAAGGTTATTGGAGTATTGGGTTATTAAGTCATTCGCTAAATCAATCCTTCATTCACAGCTTTTGAGGATGCATGACTTGTGCCTCTCCTCTAAGGGTTTCTTTTTGTGTGTTTTTATCTTTAATGGAAGTAGAGATGATAGCACGGTGCTTTTCTCTGTCTATTTCTTTCACTTCAAAGGTTGCTTCATAGTCTGTATCTACTAACATAGGACGCAGAAATTCCATACTTTGCTTGAGGTAAATAGTACCTTCTCCAGGAAAAAGCATTCCAAAAACCTTTGAAAATACACTTCCACCCAAAAAGCCATGCATGATGGGTTGCTTAAAGATGGTTTTGGAAGCATATTCTGCATCTAAATGGAGTGGGTTTCGGTCTCCAGTAACCTCTGCAAAACGTTGAACATCTACTTGGCTAAATTTAAAAGTATAAGAATAAGTATCTTTGATTTGAATCATGATTTGATAATTAAATATTGGTAAAGTACAATTATAGGTAAAATATAATTCTATGTGAAAAAAGTGATGAATATTAATACATTAGAACCGAAATCGATTGCATAACGACTTCAAATTTAAAAAAAATTGGTATTTTTTTCATAAAAATTTCATATATTAACACACACTAATTAAATTTGCATTTATTTAATAATAATTCGAAATATGGATAGCACTAAAAATTTTATTGACGCTTGGATGAGTACTCAAAGTAAATTGGTAGATAATCTGGTAGATACCTCCAAAAAGATTCAAGAATCTTTCAAGAAAAATGAAATTGTAGGAAAATCAGTAGAAATGTATAGCAAGTGGTTTGATAAGCAACGCTCTATGACAGATTCGGTGCTCAACATGCTCAACATGTCAGGGAACAATGAGTCAAAGAGTAATGACTATCTCAAAAGCTGGGTACAAGCCCAAATTGAACTAGGGAAAAAAATGACTGAATTATTGATAAGTAATGCTCAAAATAAGCAAACTAACCCCAATGATGTAAATGACCATCTTGCAAATATGCAAAGTCTATACTCAGAATGGAGCAAAACCTATAGTAACCTTTTTTTATCAAACTCTCCAACACCTAATTTTATGCAATCTTTTGGACAAGCCCCCAACTTTGGTAACATACACCAAATGATAGACAATACTCGCAATTATATGAAGATGTTTGAGATGTGGCAGCCTATCTACAAAATGGTGCAAAGTAACTCTGTTGGCTTAGATTCACTAGGCAAAATACTAGACATGGATAAATACCAACAGATTTTAGGAGGGATTTTCCAGTTTACAGATCAAGGAAAAGCTTCTGACTTTTTGGGGATGATGCAGCAGATGAGCGAAATGACACTTAAAAGCCTAAACATGGGCAATGATAGTTCTACATTGATGAACTATCTACAACAAATGCTTCCTGGTTCTAATTTTTCTACCATCTCTCAGATAAGTCAGCAGTTTAATGAGCAATTCCAGAAGATGATTAATCCTCATTTTATGACGGTGCCTGCCAGCAGAGAAAAAGAAATGGCAAGAATCATGATGGAAATCCAGACTCGCTATACCAAATATTATGTCAAGACCAGCGAAATGCAAAACACTATCTACGTAGCAGGTCAAAAAGCAATAGAAAGATCCGTACAAGAAGTGATGCAAGCAGCACAAAGAGGAAATGAAGCCATTAGTTTTGATGCTTTTTATAATGCTTGGGTAGGTGCAATGGAAGAAGAAATCATCAACCTCTTTGGAGGGGATACTTACTCTAAGTTACAAGGTGATTTGCTTAAAATAGGATTAGAAATCAAAGCCAATATGGATACACTGATGGAGCAAATTCTTGCCCCACTTCCCCTCGTGCCTCGCTCAGAGATTGATGAAATCAACTCTACTATTTATGAATTGAAAAATAAAGTAAGAAATTTAGAGCAACAACTCAACGAAAACCAAAAAGGAGAAGATTTACAGTAAAATCTTTTTTAAGTGATGAGTTATAAATAATAGAGTTGCTACGTACAGACTACTAACACTTTAGCTTTTTTACAACCGCATAGACACATAGGAAACATAGGAAATTGCTTGCGAAAAGCTTTTGTATTAGCTTATCATTCCAAGATTCCCAAATGAAAAATTGATGTAAATCATTGAAAATCAAGAAGTAACAACTCTAATGAGTGATGAGTTGATTAATAAGACTTTGATAATCAGATTTTTATAACAAAACTAAAGTATAAACTAATTTTAATCATCTACTTAGATTTAATTACTTTATCCACCTAACTCACAAACCAACATGCAAGAAAATTTTAATATGATAGGGAGTATTTTTGATAAAATGACTGAGACGGCTCAGAAACTCCAAAAAAGTGGTCAGGTATTTAGCCAAATTGGTAAAATAGAAGTAGGTACTGCCCCCAAAGATTTGGTCTGGGAGATGGATAAAGTAAGGCTCTTTCGATACAGACGTGATAGCCCTGCCAATGTAAAGACACCTCTAGTAATTTCTTATGCACTTATCAATCGCTATGATATGCTAGACCTACAGCCTGACCGTAGCTTGATGCGAAACTTATTGGGATTGGGCTTAGATATTTATGTCATAGATACAGGTTACCCGACTCGCAATGATCGATACTTGACCATGAATGACTACATTAATGTCTATATAAATGGAGCGATGGATTATGTCAGAGAAACACATCAAATCAGTAAGGTAAATATAATGGGTATCTGCCAAGGGGGTACTTTTTCATTGATTTATGCTGCTTTGCATCCCGATAAGGTTAAAAATTTGATTACGCTTGTTACACCTGTTGATTTTTCTAAGAATGATGGTTTGCTTTATCGCTGGGCTAGAGATATGGATGTAGATGCCATTGTAGAAGGCTTTGGAGGGCTAATTCCTGGTACTTTCTTAGATTCAGGCTTTCAGCTTCTTAAGCCCCTGCTTAAAGTCCGTAAGCAAAAGACCCTTACGGATATGCTGGATGATAAAGATAAGCTTATGAATTTTTATCGAATGGAAAAATGGATTAATGACCTTCCAGATCAAGCAGGTGAAACTTACAGACAGTTTGTCAAAGACCTTTACCAACAAAATAAACTCGTCAAAGGAGAACTCATAATAGGAGAGCATCAGGTAAATCTTAAAAACGTAACCATGCCTGCCCTTACTATCTATGCCTCCGAAGATCACCTAGTCCCTCCAAGTTCTACTAAGCCACTCAATGACTTAATAGGCTCTCAAGATAAGCAACTCTATGAATTTCCAGGAGGACATATCGGCGTATTTACTGGAAAACGCTCTCAAAAAGAATTAGCTCCTACCATCCATGAGTGGTTTACCAAGCGTGATGCTACAGAAGCTAAAAAAACTAAACCTGAGTCTAAAAAAGAAGAAGTAAAAAAAGCCCTCAAAAATGAGGAAGCTAAGATTACTCCTCCTACACCCCCGATAATTAGTGAAGAAAAAATAGTTCCTTCACAAAAAAGAGAAGAAAAAAAGGAAACAAAAACTCCCAAAAAAGAGGAAGTTAAAGCAACAGAAAATAAAACTGTAGAAAGTAAAGCAAAAGATGATTTACAAAAAATAAAAGGCATTGGTGCTTCTCTTGAAGAAAAACTCAATGCAATCGGAATTACTACTTTTGAGCAAATCTCAAAACTAAGTGATGCCGAACTTGAAAAAATAAGTGAATCTATCAGCTTTGCTTATAGCCGTATTCAGAAAAATGATTGGGTAAGTCAAGCAAAATCTTTGCTCTAAGCCCTTGCAAATTATCAAAGAAAAGGATTTAGTATTTTAGAAAGACTAAATCCTTTTTATACCTTTCCCTAAAAACTCAACCGCTGAATATCTCTATCTTTTATCCAATGCAAATACTTTTGCAGAGCCTCTGCTTTTTGGAGTTTCTCGATGGTATCATAGCTTTTGGCAAGTTCTGTGTTGTTAAAGGTATGGTGAAGCGTCTTATGGCAAGGCTGACAAAGATTGGCTGTAGGCCTGTGCTTACCTCCTTTTTGCTTGGGAGTAAGGTGATGACGAGAAGTTCTTTCTACCTCTCTTTTGCATAATTCACACTGAGGCATGTGTCTAGTGATTTACAGTAAAACCATTTTATTTTTGATAAATATACGAACCTAAGCAAAAAAAGTAAAATTAGGTTGCTTTTAAATTTAAGTATTTTCATTTTTGTATCCAAACTCAATGCTTTATTTGTAGTTAGTGAGAGATAAGTTATAAGAGATGGGTTATAAGAGATAAGTTATGAGTTTGTAATAGTCTGAATAAGTACTTTATTTGGATAGTATTCCTAAAACTTAATCACCTTAATTTCTTAATGGTTTAAAAAAATCGAAATAAAATAATGAATAT
>JBBRUH010000068.1:0-15748 GCA_038248005.1 Cytophagales bacterium
ATGGTTAAAAAAGACACGAATCAGGGCAAGAGTGAGCAAAAAATTTTAATTCTCTTAATTCCTTAATGGTTAAAAAAAGACACGAATCAGGGAAAGAGCGAGCAAAAAATTTTAATTCTCTTAATTTCTTAATGGTTAAAAAAGACATGAATCAGGGAAAGAGTGAGCAAAAAATTTTAATTCTCTTAATTCCTTAATGGTTAAAAAAGACACGAATTAGGGAAAGAGTGAGCAAAAAATTTTAATTCTCTTAATTTCTTAATGGTTAAAAAAGACACGAATCAGGGAAAGAGAGAGCAAAAAATTTTAATTCTCTTAATTTCTCAATGGTTAAAAAAAGACACGAATCAGGGAAAGAGTGAGCAAAAAATTTTAATCCTCTTAATTTCTCAATGGTAAAAAAAGACACGAATCAGGGAAAGAGCGAGCAAAAAATCTCAATTCTCTTAATTTCTTAATGGTTAAAAAATCTTTAAGCGAGCTATTTTACCTTTTCCACCTGCTGCCCAAGCCCATTTTTTATCTTGGCTCAGACTCAAAGTATGAAAACCAGTTTGGCTGATAGTTTGCCAAGTTTTGCCATTGTCATACGAGATACTTTCGGCAGACTGACCTACACAGATTACGGTTTTATCTATGCTAAAGGCGACTGCAGAGCGAAAACCCAAATCTATATTTTTGCCTTCTTTCCAAGTTTTACCTCCATTTTTGCTAATGATAAGAGTAGGTTTGTCTGTATTCTTTTCTGTGTAATCTCCACCTACTGCCAGACCGTGTTTGCTATCTCTAAAATCAACTGAAAAAATACCTTCTGAACTTTCTCCATGAAGCATAGGTGTAGTGCTTACTTGCCAAGTTTCCCCCCCATCATTCGAATAAAACACCCGTGCAACTGCCCCACCTGTTACAATCCAGGCCTTGTTGCCAGCCTTCGTGCAGATATGTGTGCCACTTGCCGAAAAGCCATATTCTTCCTTTTGCATGGTGGGAATATTTTCTACAGAGATTCTATGCCAAGAATTTCCACCATCTTCGGTTTTAAGGATAAATAATTTACCCTCTATTGGGTCGCCAGCCAAAAGCCCTTTTTGCTCATTCCAAAAAGAAAATCCATTAAAAAAACCTTCTGGAAGTTCATTTTGATATTTTATTTGCCAAGTCTTTCCGCCATCTTCAGTAGCATAAATCTTAGAAAGATTGCCAGGCCCTGCACCCATCAAGACGGCTCGGTCTTTAGAAAAAGCCTGAATATCTCTAAAATCTAGAGAATCTGTTCCCGCTATTTTGAATTGTTGCCAAGTTTCTCCGCCATCCGTAGTGCGTAGAACAGTTCCTCCACTTCCACTTACCCAGCAAGTCTCTGCACTCAAAGCCGAGATAGCCCTAAAAGAAGCTTTTGCAGGACTTGTTCTCATTTCCCATTGGGGAATATTTTGTGCTTGAAGTACACTTGAAACCGACCAAACTGCGAGAAGAAGTATTTTTAAATAATTCATAATAGATTACCGCTTTGTTTTAATTAAAGTGTTCATTATCAAGTTATTATAAACTCATAACTCATCTCTCTTATTAGCTATTCTGCTTGCTCTCAATGCTAAAATTAGTACAAAAGGAGGTAAAGCACCGTGCATCTCTTGAGGCAATAATAGCCAAGAAGACACAAGGATTAAATTAATAAATACCACTACATTAAAATAGATTTTAACCCATTTTTTATCCTTTGCAAAGAGTAAAGTCCAAGCTATTACGGCATGTGTAGGCAATGCCCAAATAAGATTATAGTTCCAAGCACAAGTCTGATGATTGGTGCCAAACCACATAAACAGGAATAAAAGACCTACCAAACCCATCAAAAAGAAAAGAGCGAAATCTAAGCCGTAAGCTATCTTTTTTTTGCGGTAGCCTAGAATAGTAATCACCAACAAAATAGCACTCACTCCCCACATCAACGAGTATGGATTAAACCAAGGATAAGGAGGAGCTGAAATGAGACTTTGAGAAACAAGATTTGCTTTGGGAGCAAGGGTTACAAACTTATCTCCTTGTTTGATTTGTGCTTTTTCGAAACCATCCATCAGGTTATCAGGCAAAAACATATAATCATAGGGAGCAGCTACCTTATCAGCAGGTGAGCCAAGGAGTAAATAAATTCCGAAGCGAATCCATGGCTTGGTAATATATGGATCTACCCATTTTCTAAAACTTTGATTTTCTGGAAATCTATCCGTAACATATTTTAAATCTTCACCAAATGTAGTTTTGAGAGCATCTCTGATTCGGGTAGAGCAATTATCATAAAAGAAATCATACAAATAATAGCGGTTTTCTGGCTTGAAATTGGTCTGTAAAAAGCTAAAAAGAGCTTGTTTTTGAGCATCATCAAGGGTAAGCACTTGCTCATAAACAGTACGTCCTTCTCGCTTATAAAAAGCTATAAAAGGCTGATACTGAGATACTGAGAGAAAATATTTTAGTTTTCCTTGTGTAAACTTGAGCAAAAAATCAGGATCATCAAAATCAAAAGTACCATAGCTATACATGATGTCTAGCCCTATGCTTGGGTCATAGACTCTTAAGCCACTGTGTCCAAAAAGATTATAGACATCTTGCCCTGGTAATCCTGTAATTAGGCTTATTTGTGCACTTTTAGAAACTTGTACACTTTGAGCAAGTAGGGTAGGGGCATTGCCAAACATGCCTAAACAAATAAACCATATAAAAAATAGACGCTTCTGCATAGGAACAATAATTAAATAAAGTGACAAGTTGGTTTAGGTAAAAAATTCATTATCAGATTATTACAAACTCATAACTCATCTCTCACATTGTGTTTTTATTTCTTTTTTAGAATGGTAAAATTAATCAGCTTTTGCCAATAAAAAAACGAGTAAACTCATAAGAATTTACTCGCTCTAAAAATAAGGTATATATTGAAACTATATTTTATTGAAAATACTCTCTCATTCTTTCAAAAAAGCCTTTATCCTTTTTACCAGGGTTCGGGCTAAAATTCTTAGACTCACGTAATTTTTCTAGCACCTCACGTTCTTGTTTGTTGAGGCTTTGAGGAGTCCAGACATTGACATGGACGAGTTGATCACCTTTACCATAGCCATCTAAATCAGGGATACCTTTATCTCTCATACGTAGTACTTTGCCACTTTGAGTACCTGCATCTATCTTGATTTTAGATTTGCCAGTAAGTGTTGGTATCTCTACCTCAGTACCCAAAGAAACATCTATAAAACTAATATATAAATCATAAATCACATTGCGGTTATCACGTTGCAAAGATTCATGAGGTATTTCTTCTATCAGAATCAACAAATCACCTGGAACACCTCCTCTTGGGGGTACATTTCCTTTGCCACTCATAGAAAGTTGCATTCCTTCTGCTACTCCTGCGGGTATTTTTACTGAGATAGTTTCTTCTTCAAGAGTGCGTCCATCACCTCGGCAAGTTTCACATTTGGCATCTATAATCTGTCCTGCACCATCACAAGCAGGACAAGTACTAGCAGAAACCATCTGACCTAGCATGGTGTTTACTACTTTACGAATCTGTCCAGAACCACTACATGTAGGACAAGTACGCAATGAACTATCATCTTTAGCACCATTACCCTCACAGGTTTTACAAGTTAAATGGCGTTTTACTTTGATTTTCTTTTCTACTCCTTCAGCTATTTCTTCGAGCGTAAGTTTGAGTTTGATACGAAGGTTAGAACCTTTTCTCGTTCTTTGTCCGCCTCGGCTTCTACCGCCTCCGCCACCTCCAAAGAAATCACCAAAAGGGCTACTATCTCCAAAAATATCGCCAAAGGAAGAGAAAATATCTTCTACATTGACACCTCCGCCACTAAAACCACTACTTACACCTTGATGCCCAAATCTATCATAGTTACGTCTTTTATCACCATTACTGAGTATCTCATAAGCTTCGGCTGCTTCTTTAAATTTATCTTCGGCTGCAGAATCGCCAGGGTTTTTATCTGGGTGATATTTGATAGCCATCTTGCGATAGGCTTTCTTGATTTCATCATCGCCAGCATTGCGTCCTACACCTAATATTTCGTAATAATCCCTCTTAGCCATTATTTAAATTTTGTTTTATTAACCTCCTATTACCACCTTCGCAAAGCGAATTACTTTGTCATGGAGATAATATCCTTTTTCTATTTCATCTACTATTTTACCTTTCATGTCCTCACTAGGAGCGGGTATTTGAGCTAAAGATTCGTGTAACTCCACATCAAAAGGTTTTCCAATAGAAGATTCCATTGGGCTGAGTCCTTTTTGAGTAAGGGTTTTGAGCAGATTATTATAAATCAGTTGAAATCCTTGTTTCATGATTTCTACTTCTTTAAAAACACCTTCTTTGCCTTCTATATCTACTTTTAATATTTCTTCCATAGATTTCTGGGCTCTTTCAAAATCATCAACTACCGAAATCAAATCTTTTATCAGACCTTCATTGGCACTTTTAATAAGCTCAGCACGCTCTTTGGTAGTGCGTCTGCGGTAGTTATCAAACTCAGCATACAGTCGCAAGTACTTTTCCTTGCTTTCTTGTACTTCTTTTTCATAAGATACTTCCGAAGTATCTTCTTCACTTTGCTCGCTATCTAACTTCAAATCAATAGAGATTGTTTCTCCATTTTCTTGAGTTGCATCGGCTGAGTTTTCAGCTTCATTGTTAGTAATTTGCTCTTCTGGGTTTTTTGGTTCTTCGTTTTCGTGCATTTTTTATCTTTTTTTGACTATATATTCAATTTCAATTTTTTTGCCAAAGGTTTATTTCTGTCATTTTGGCACACAAAGGTAGGGTACTTTTTTCGAAAAACAGTATCCTATGGCATTATCATTTTCTTATTATCATACAGTAAGAATCCTCTATGTTGTATCTTTTTGACATGATTTTGAATTTTTACGGAATGAGAGGCTGTGAGCATCCTAAAAATTTCACTAACTTTGCTATCAAAATTCATCAAAATTATGATGAGTAATCTTCTAAATTTAATACTCATAAATTAACCATTTAATTCCATAAAATAATGTACGGAAAACTAAAAGAAACTCTTAGTAAAGAAATAGCAGACATCAAAGAAGCTGGCTTATTCAAGCGTGAGAGGGTGATTACAAGCCCTCAAGGTGCTCTTATCGGAACAAGGGAAGCAGGAGAAGTCATGAACTTTTGTGCCAATAATTACTTAGGTTTAGCACAGCACCCCCGTGTGATTAAGGCTGCCAAAAAAGCATTGGACACGCACGGGTTTGGGATGGCATCGGTTCGTTTTATCTGTGGTACTCAAGATATTCACAAAACCCTTGAGCAAAAATTAGCAGATTTTTTAGGCACAGAAGATACAATCTTGTATGCGGCTGCTTTTGATGCCAATGGAGGCCTTTTTGAGCCTATCTTTGGGGCAGAAGATGCTATTATTTCTGATTCTTTGAACCATGCTTCTATCATAGATGGAGTGCGTCTTTGTAAGGCACAACGCTACAGATATGCACACAATGATATGGTAGATTTAGAAGAAAAGCTCAAAGAGGCTCAGTCTGCAAAGCATAGAATCATTGTTACAGATGGTGTTTTTTCTATGGATGGCACGATTGCACAGCTTGATAAAATCTGTGATTTGGCAGAAAAATATGATTCTCTTGTGATGATTGATGAGTGTCATGCTTCTGGTTTTATGGGTAAAACAGGAAGAGGAACGCATGAATACCGCAATGTGATGGGCAGAATAGACATTATCACAGGCACATTGGGCAAGGCTCTGGGAGGTGCTTCTGGTGGCTTTACCTCAGGGCGTGCTGAGATTATTGAGTTGCTTCGTCAGCGTTCTAGACCTTATCTTTTTTCTAATACACTTGCTCCTACCATTACAGGTGCTTCCATAGAAGTGCTGGATATGCTTTCAGAGACGACTGAGCTTCGTGATAAGTTAGAAGAAAATACACTTTATTTTCGTAAAAAAATGACAGAAGCAGGTTTTGACATTAAACCTGGTGAGCACGCCATTGTGCCTATTATGCTGTATGATGCTGTATTGGCTCAAAAAATGGCAGAGAAATTATTAGAAAAAGGAATTTATGTGATTGGTTTTTATTATCCAGTAGTGCCAAAGGGGCAGGCTCGCATCAGAGTACAGCTTTCTGCAATTCATAAAAGAGAACATCTTGATAAAGCCATTCAAGCATTTATAGAAGTAGGTAAAGAGTTGGAAGTGATTTAAGTTAGTGATGAATGAATGATGAGTGATGCGTTTTTTTTAGTAAGGTTTTGATAATCAGTTTTTTACTGCAACATACAGTCAAGATTAAAACGCAAGCTAACTTTGATTATCCACTTAATAGCCTGACAGTAGGTGTTACTAAAACATTGAAAAACTATAAGCATCATAGGATGAAATAAGAATGAGATACTTGGAGATTTATCTCCAAATATCTCATATTTCATATTTCATATTTCATTAAAGTATTCTTCTGGTAAAATCCTCGTCTAATTTAATATATTTTACAAGAGAGAAACCTGCAGGCATCGTTGTTTTTTTCAATTTATCAAGATAGGTTTCTATCTTAGAAGCTCTTTCTGAGCGATTGCTAGAGCTTGCTATTTTAAGAATCTTGATAAATAAAACTACATGAATACAAGTCTCTTTGCCTAGTAATCTAATTTGCCTTTGGATACTATTAGTAAGCTGCCCAAGCAATTCATTATCTTTTACGATAGCATAGTGCAATGCTAAAAAAAGCTTAATCTCAAGATGGACATAAGGGAATTTTTTGAGGCTTATATCATTTAATAATTTATTTAACCAACGAATTGCCTCATCATATTTTCCATCAAAATACTGAGAAATAGCACGATAGCACACATAAGTTACATACTGAGGGACATTGAGAGGATCTGGCTCAAAGTCGTGAAAAAGTCCTTGATTTTCTTCATATAACTCATTTTGAGTGTTCATACGAAGATGTCTTTCTAGTTTTGTAAATAAAAATCTTGCACTATAAGTATGTGTGTTATAGCTAGATAGCAAACTTCCGATTGAGTCATTGACTTCATCAAAATATTTTTCGGCTTTGCGATAGAGTCGATAATGATTGTAATATTCTAATCTCAAGAACTCTAAAACTACTCTGAGGTGAAAGTAAATAGTATCTTGAGCAAAATCATCAAAAATCTTTTCTACTTTATCAAAAATATCTTCTATAGGTTCGATAGAATCATCTAATAACTCATCTTCGGCTTCTACGAATAAACGGTGAAATACATTGACACAGCTTTGATAGACATACAAACGGTGAGAGTCATAGTTTTTGCAGATTTTAGCAATTTCTTTATTCAGTAGGCTAAGTTCTAGTTTATCTGTTTCATCATCTGTAAAACTATAAATACCATACTTTTTAAAATACTCTGCCATAAAACTTTCCACCTTATCCACGTCCAGAGTGTAGGCTACGTGTTTGTTGTAAGATTGGGAGTAATCAAAATAATCAGGAGTATTGACGTGTAATTTTTTGAGTGTTTTATATACAAGCATTAACTCGTTAGACAAATCGTACTCTATGAGTTCTTTTTCTAATTTTTTGAGGGTAGTAATAGCAATCGTCCTTTTTTTGGTAAATACGATTTCATTAATATTTGCAACTTTTCTTAATAAATCTGTGCGAGGGCTTTCTATCTGCTCAAGGAGATATTCTTCAATTTTTTGATTAAGTCTGGATCTCAAAGTATAATACGCATTGGTATTTACACTGAGTTCGTCCATAATTTTATTATCAGAAAGTTGCTCTTGGTGCATAAATTTAAGTAAAAACGCTGATTTTTCAGCATTGCTCTCTACCAAATGTTTATATATTCTTTCATAATCTTGATTAGAAAGTTGTTTTATAATATTTTTTAATTTTGCCATTGTATGAAATTAATAAGGTAAAATACCGATTAGTTTTTATATTTTAGGAAATGTTTTATATTCTTTTTTTGCAAATTTAAGTAAAAATATAGATATTTAAGCAAAGTAATAAATTCTTTAACTATTCACAAATATCATGCTTTTTTTAACAATATAAAAAAAACCTGAGCATGCTCAGGTTTTTTGTTAAGATATATTTAAGTTCCTTTTAGGAAACTCTTCAAAATAAAATACTCATTAGAGATTACTACCATTTTATTTGCAGAGGTGCAAGCCAAGACGCTTGAACGGTATTTATCAGTATAAAAACATCGTAATAAACCCGATTTAGTTTGAGTAAAACTTTCGTCATCAGATTATCACACACTCATAACTCATCTCTTATAAATAATCTCTTCCTTAGATATGCAAGGCTCTATTTTCAGTAGCAGCTAGACAAGCTTCTTTCACTGCTTCCATATACGTAGGATGTGCGTGAGACATTCTGGCTACATCTTCGGCAGAGGCTCTATACTCCATAGCAGTTACGGCTTGTGCAATCATATCAGCAGCACGTGGGCCTATGATGTGTACTCCTAAGATTTCATCTGTATTTTTATCAGCCAAAACCTTTACCAAACCATCTACATCCATGCTGGCTCTAGCACGCCCCAATGCTCTAAAAGGAAAAGAACCTACTTTATAGGCTTTGCCACTTTCCTTGAGTTCTTCCTCAGTATGTCCCACACTTGCTACTTCTGGCCAAGTATAGACTACCCCTGGAATCAACAGGTAATTGATGTGAGGTTTTTGTCCTGCAATGGTTTCAGCTACGAATACACCTTCTTCTTCTGCCTTGTGGGCAAGCATTGCTCCTTTGATGACATCGCCAATGGCATATACGCCTTCTATAGAAGTCTCTAGATGCTCATTTACTTCTACACGACCTTGTTTATCAGTAGATAATCCAATGTTTTCTAAGCCTAAGCTTTCAGTATAGGCTCTTCTTCCAATGGCTACCAAGCAGTATTCTGCCTCAAAAGTAGCTTTTTCACCTTTTTTATCTTCGGCTGTTACTTCTACTTTTTTGCCTTTATTGACCACAGCAGTTACTTTATGGTTAAAGAAAAACTTCATTCCAAGCTTTCGCATTGATTTTTGAAGTTCTTTTCCCATCGTCTTATCCATCATCGGAATCATAGAGTCAAGATACTCTATCATCGTTACTTCTGTGCCTAAGCGAGAATATACTGAGCCAAGTTCTGATGAAATCACTCCTGCACCGATGATAATCATGCTTTTGGGTACTTCAGTAATCTCCAAGGCTTCTGTAGAGGTAATGATACGCTTCATATCTATCTCCGCTCCTGAAAGCGGAGTAGGACGAGAACCTGTGGCAATGATTACCTTTTTGGAAGTGATTTCTTGAGTTTCGCCAGCATCATTTGTAATAGTAATGGTATTTTTATCTTTGAATTTACCCCAGCCCCAGAGTACATCGATTTTATTTTTTTTCATCAAAAACTCTACACCATCACAGGTTTGCTTCACTACCTCGTTTTTGCGTTGAATCATCTGAGGCATATTTACTTTAAGGCTTTTAAGGTCTATGCCATGCTCTGTGAAGCGAGTCTTTGCATTATGATAATGCTCAGAAGAGTCAAGCAGTGCCTTAGAAGGAATACAACCCACATTTAAGCAAGTACCTCCCAGCGTTTTATCCTTTTCTATGATGGCAGTCTTTAGTCCTAACTGAGCGGCACGGATAGCGGCTACATATCCACCAGGACCCGAGCCAATAATGGTTACATCGTAAGTCATATACTATTATTTTAAGAATGTAATAGGTTAAACATTTTCAGAAGGGCAAGCCCTTGTATAATTGTCTAAAAATACGTGGCATTTTTGTAATAGGCAAGTATTTTAGTATCAAATAACAGTATCAGTGTCATATTACAGTGTCAGTGTCAAATAACAGTGTTAGTTTTCAGATTATATGCTACTGTTATTTGCCCCTGTTTTATTTGAGTATTTTAAAATCTACTCTTCTATTCTGCTGACGACCTTCTTCTGTGTCATTGTCTTTGATAGGTTCACTTTCTCCGAAGCCTTTGGCTACTACTTGATTTTCGGGGATGCCTTTGCTTAGAAGATATGCTCGGCAAGATTTTGTGCGGCTTTCAGAAAGTGCTTGATTTGCACTCGCCTCTCCTACAGAATCTGTGTGTCCTTGTAGCTCTATTTGTGTTTGGGGATTGGCTTTTAGAAAATCTATCAATCGGTTAAGCTCTCCATAAGATTCGGGGCGAAGACTTGCCTTGGCATAATCAAAGAATAAGTTATTCAATTTAAAGACCTGGCCAACTTCTACGGGCATGAGGTATAGATTTTTTTCTATTTCTTCGTATTGTTTTATATCACTCAAATCTAGGTTTTCTGATACGGAATAATAGCCTTTTGATTGCCCTAAAATTCCATAATTATCTCCTTTGGGTAGAATGATTTTGTAGCTTCCATCTTCAGGGTTTGAGCGAGCTCTGCCTTGTTCTTGCCCTTTGGTGAGGGATTCATAGATGATAGTAGCTGAGATTTCTTCATTGGTTTTGGCATTATATACTTTGCCATAGACCAATAAAACAGGCTCTGGACGAAGAGATTCGGTAATGGGAATTCTAAAAATCTCAAAATTACCAGTAACAGAATCAACAGAAGAAATATAAGCCGTCTCTCCAGAAGCTGGAATACTAAAATAAATATTACTTTGACTGTCATTAATGGGTTGCCCTAGATTGATGGGTTCGCTCCACTTTTGCCAAGTGCTGTCTAACCTCCTTGCTACATAAATATCATAACCCCCATAAGAGTCTTCTCTTACACTTGCAAAATAAAGCGTCTTGCTATCAGAAGCTATAAAGGGAGTTGCTTCTCCACCTCGTGTATTGACTTGTGGACCTAAGTTACGAGGTCTTGACCAGCGTCCATTTTCTTTTAAAAAACTCACATATAAATCGTAGCTATTTTCAGGTTTTTCTGCAAATGCTAGTATTAATGTTTTCCCATCACTTGCCAAGGTAGCACTTGAATAGCCTCCTTTATTCATAGAGTCAAAGCCTTCTATAAACATTCCTACTGGTGAATCCCAGCCAACTCTTGTACGTTGGGCAAGAGAAAATCCAGATTTTATTTTGATTCCATTTTCATAATATCCAAATACAAGTGCTGTATTTCCGTCTGGAGTTACCCCTAAGATTGCAGAGTTTTGGTCTGTGTTGAGATTGCTTTTTAAGTGAAAAGCTTCTCCCCAAGTGCCATCAGCTTGTTTATGAGATACCCAGATATTTTCTTTTTTTTCGGTGCCTTTATTTTCAGGATGCCCTTCACGCACAAAGTAGAGTGTCTGATTATCAGGAGAGATGATAGGTGCATACTCCCCATATTTTGAGTTGATGTTTTGCCCTAGATTTTCTAGTTTTTGTCCCCAAGAGATAAGAGGAACAAAGAAAACAAGTAAGAATGCTATTTTTTTCATGAAGCTATTTTGAAGTAAATACTAATACTAATGAAGCAACGAAAACCAACCCTTTTAGATTTTATTTTTTGCTAAACAACCTTCAATTTAGTGAGAGATGAGTTATAAATTATGAGTTCGTAACATTCTAAGTCAGAGATGAGTTTTCTTAGTAAAATTCTAATAATCAGCTATCCATAACAAAATCGAAATATAAACTAATTTTGACGAGTTGCTTGCTTATCACCAATCTATTATTACTGCTTGATGGATAGGCTGATAGTGAACATCCATCATACTAGCATTGACAAAATAAGTGTCTTCTGATTCTCTACTGCCGTATCCTTCGTGGATATGCCCAAATAAATGAATGCGAGGTTTAACCCTTAAGACTGCTTTGAGAAGTTCTTCACAGCCCACTTGTTGTCCGTAAATAGTCTGGTCTAAAATACCAAAAGGAGGCCCGTGTGTAATCAAGATGTCAGTTTCTTCGGGAATTAAATCCCAATATCTCTGAATATCCTTTCCTCGGTGTCTATTAAAAGCCCAATCAAAAAACCACGGGGTAATGGGCGAACCCCATAATTTGATACCTTCTATCTCTATGCCATTATCTTCTAAATAAATAGCATTGCTGAGCAAGGCTTTTGCTTGCTCTGGTTGTTCTTCAAACAAAAAATCATGGTTACCAGCAATGACCACTTTATGGCGATGTGGCAGTCGCCCTAGCCAATTATTAAAATGTATGATTTCTTTGGGTTTTCCTCTTGAAGAAAAATCTCCTGCATGGATAAGTATGTCTCCCTCAGGAATATCCATTTTATGATGTGAACCATGTGTATCCGAAACACATACTATTTTCATAGGTAACTATTTTATGTTGCCTGTGAGGACAAGGCAACGACACAGAACTTAATTAAGTGAAATATTTTGTGTTCGCTTATCCATTGCTAAAATAAAATCCAAAAAAGGAGAATATTATTTATTCAATTCATCTTAACTTATAACTAATCTCTCACCAAGCAATAGTATAAATATTATTTTTCTAAAGCAATGATTTTAGGAGAAATTCCTGCCAACTCTTTCATAGATTGCCCACTGACGGCATTGATATAAGTAGGGTCACAGACCATGTATTTCTCATCTTGATACATACAAAAATCACCTTCTATTTTTTCATTAAACTTCACAGCTACTGCCATGTGTCCAGGGTAATCAAGTCCGACTACTTTTAATCCCAAAATATTTTTGATCAAATGGCTAAAGAGTACGGCTCTATCTTCACAATCAGAATAAGGATAAAATAAAGTTTCTTCGGCAGTGAGCGGTTTTTCATAGTCAAACTGCTCTTGGTCGGTCTGGTACGCAAATGATTTCTGGACAAAAGCCAATAAAAAATCAACTGATTGTTTCTCAGTTTTGCCCTTGAGATAGGGTGTGAGTTGTGATTGGAGAGAGGCGGCTAAGGTAGCACTTGGAGTAGCCTTAAAAATCACTTGAGGCTCGGTAAGCGGGTAATTGCTAAAATAAGAAGCTATAGTAGGCTGATAATCAATACTTAAATTATAATCCAAAAATTTGTGTGTAAACTTCAAGGCTCTAGTGGCTTTGGTTTGGTTTACTTTAATGGGTTTTTCTTGGAAAAGGCTTAGTGTATTTTTTGCTTCTGGATAGCGAAAATCAGCAATTTTAAGACTTGTGGCTGTTCCTTGCTCAGCTTCTATGACATAAAATATTTCTCCTTCATCTAATCTAAAATAAGTTTTTTCATAAACCAATGTAGTAAAAGGCAATAAGATAAAAGCTTGATTTCCGCTATAACCTATGCGAGCTTTATATCCTGATTTTAGGATTATAAACCAAGTAAAAAGGGTAGATTCATTGCGCTGATTAGGAAACAAACGTTCAGAAGTTTTTTTAACTAGCTGATAATATCCCCAATCATTGAGTTGCCATTGTTCTTTTTGTTTCCAGAGGGCTTGTAAAGTAGCGGCATAATTTTTTTTAGAAATCTCTTGCCAAAACTCACCGATGGTAGTTTCATTGAGTTGGGTAATGTGATTAAGTTTAAAATCATCACTTAAAACCAGTCTAAGAGGAGTTTTTAGATATTCGAAGTCTAAAAATACCGTTTGAGTATTTTCTGAAACAGTAGGAGAGGGAGCTTCTACAGTCAGAATCTTAGGCAAAGAAATATTTATATCAAGAGGTGTCTCTCGAGTAGGCTCGGGCTTGATAACTTTTAAATCTTTGCTTGATTTCCGCTCAGGTGTTTTCTCGGTAATCGTAGGTGCTTCTGGAGATTTAGGAATTTCTTCTGTGCTGTGTGCAGGCTCGCCTTTGTACTCTTTCCAGTCAGTCTTGAGTGCATTAGCGAAGGCCTTGTCAAGTTCTTGTTTAAAGAGAAGAAAAGCCTTGGTCTGCTCAGATACATTTTCAAGAAAGGAGTTTTGCTGTTGTTCTAAATCTTCTTTAAATAGCTCTTCAAATGACTTTTGTGTAGTATCTGTCTGTGCCTGAAGAACAAAAAAATGTGGAAAAAGCAACAATAGAAGGAGTGTAAAAGAAAATATATATTTCATGAGAAGTGTAGTTTAAGTCTTGTATTTTTGCTTAGTTACGCCTATTTATCGGCTCGAGTTAGCTTCTAAGAATCAAATTTGATTGTTTAACACGGCTTTAACGCTGAAATAACAGCATAATAAAAATCAATTTTACTAAAACATGAATGATTTAATCTATCACAAAGGTCAAAAAGAGCATTTTTTTGGGTGGGAGAGGGGTAGCTCAACTTTGGAAAGTGGATTGAAAGAAAAGCCTAGTACTTGGATGAGTGCTAGGTTTTTTTTGATTACTCCCAACTCTATCTGCTTGTAACGCTCTAAGATAATTTGTAGTATAGGCTTTTCTATTTCATTGCTTGTGTGAAGTATTCTTTTGAAATACTGCACACAGTTAGAGAAAAATTAAAAAACATTTGTCATTCCGAAGACGTGAAAAAAGAATGACGCTGTTATTTAATACTGAAAAACTAGTTAAATACTTTGTACTCGAGTGTTTGGTGTCGAAATGGCTAAACAGAATATTTCGTGATTTATGTTAAATAGCCATTTCTAAACGCCAACCAATGGGTAGCTAATACAATATGCTTTTCATCTAGCTACCTCCTTTTTAAGGAGATAGGATATGCTTATCCGTTCTATTTTTGTAGTGCTTGCTGATGATGTAGTTCTACCTCCTTTCTGAGGCTTTCGGGTGCTAAGATTTTCACCTCTTTGCCGAGCCTGGCAAGTTCCATGACAAGTTCCTGATTGATGATGAATTCAAACCTTACTCTAAACTCTTTAGCATTATCTGCTAAGATACGTTTGGTATCTAGCTGTTGCTCATGAAAAGGTTGGCTTTTGAGGTACTTAGCACAGTCAGGGGTAAAAGATAAAACGACTTCTTCGGGCTTACTTTTAAAATCAATAAAAATACCATAGGAATATCTAAACATCTGTACCAAATCAAGCTGATTGGGTTGGTATTGTAAGACTTCATCTGGACGCAACTTACTGATGCGGTCAAGCCCAAACATTCTCATCGCTTTTGATTTTTCTTCAAGCCCTATGACATACCAGCGATTACGGTGCTCTTTTAAGAAATAAGGGTGTAAAAGCCGTTGGCTTGGGGTTTCGTCTTGAAATTTTTGATAAGAAAATGCTACACACTTCTTGTACTGAATGGCTTGTATAAAAAAATCTAACCATTGACTGCCTGCAAAAAAAGGTACGGATTCAAACTCAATAAAATCGTACTTACCTGTCTCTTTGTTTGGTTTGAAGTGAATGGCTTTTTCTACTTTATAGAGTAATATTTCAAGGTTCTCAAATAGCCCTTTTTGCTTGTACTGGGAAAGTGTGGCTACGGCAATTTTTAAAGCACTCACATCTTGGGGCTTAAGACCTATCTCGCCACGAAACGAAAATGGCTCTGTGAAGTAATACCCTCTCTCTTTGAAATCATAATCAATGGGAGCTAGGTATTCTTCTCTTAGTAAGGTAATATCATTTTGGATAGTTCGCTCACTTACATTGAAAAGCTGGGCAAACTCTTTTAAAGAAATTTTTCTACCTCCAAAGCTTTCTAGTTTCTCACAAATTCTATGAAGACGTTCAAATTGTTCGGATTTATTTTTCATTTTTCATATTTTTTCTTAGTGTAGCAATTGTCGTGTCATTTATGCAGCTATTTGGGCATTGATACGATGAACTCTAATAATAGCTAGTGCACTTGAACCAGCTCTGGCCCAAGCCATTCCCTTTTTCTTTTGCCTATGTGCAATCACTAAGTC
>JBBRUH010000069.1:0-15735 GCA_038248005.1 Cytophagales bacterium
ACTAAGATACTTATCTGAAATATCTTGACGTGGATTTGCCAGAGAATTTTACGCTAGAATTTGTTGTCATGACTCGTTATGCTTCTAATAATATTTTATCCTATAATTTTGCAATTTAT
Source organism: Cytophagales bacterium (assembly GCA_038248005.1). Taxonomy (GTDB): domain Bacteria; phylum Bacteroidota; class Bacteroidia; order Cytophagales; family Microscillaceae; genus JAABSX01. Next base: position 120 of record JBBRUH010000069.1, read on the forward strand.
TCTTCTACAAATCCACGTCAAGATATTTCAGATAAGTATCTTAGTGCTAACAAAGGCGTTTTTCAATTTGAGTGGGGAGGTTGTACAAATAAGGCAAAATATTTAGTTCAAGAAAGTGGACAAGAAATAAGTAAAAATGAAAGTATGTCTGTCAATGCTTTTGCGTGTGGAAATCAAGACTATTCAGAGGCTGCTATGGTACGAATTTCTATTTGGAGACAAAAAAATCGTTTGCGTGTCTATGCCAATGAAACCAAAATTTTAGATCTTCCACAAGCATTTAATCCATCTATAAAATACAATGCTTTTAGATTGGGAAGTGAATATATGGATTATTCGAATAGTGCAGAAAATAAAGATGAGTTTATGGTAACTAATCTGCGTTATGCTGTCGGTCAGCCAGATACACGCTCAAAATTGATTACAGAAGGAAAATTTGTTACTCGTGGAATTATGTTTGACTCAGGCTCAGATAAAATAAAGCCCGAAAGCTTCGGCACACTCAAAGACATCGCTCAAGTATTGAATGAAAATGCAGGTGTAAAAGTAAAAATCATAGGACATACTGATTCTGATGGAAACGCTAACAGCAACTTAGAACTCTCCAAAAAACGTGCAGCTGCTGTCAAACAAACACTTGCCTCCGAATTTGGAGTAGATGCTTCTCGCCTTGAGACAGACGGAAAAGGAGCAAGTGAACCCTCAGAACCAAACACTACCACAGAAGGAAAAGCAAATAACCGTAGGGTGGAGTTTATTAAACTTTAATTTTTAAACAAAAAACTGTGAAAAAGATAGTATATGTTTTGATAGGTGTATGTTTTCTATTTTCTTGCAATAAAGACGGAAAACAAGACGAAACATCGAAAGAAGAAATAGAAACTTCTAACAAGGAAATTGACAAAAATAATGATAGCGAGGGCTGTTTTATGGCTTACCAGAGTAAGCCTTGCGAATTAATCACTAAAGAAGCAATTGCTGGTATATTTGGTATTGATGTAGCTAATATTGGGCAAGAGGATAACATGGAAGTCATGACAGAGCCTACTTTGTTTGCGTGTTCATTTGGAGTAGGAGAAGGAGGAATTACAGTTGGTCAAATTGAGAAAACTGAACTACAGAAATTTAAGGGAAACTATGTAGTAGAGTATTTACCAAAAGATAAATATGATTTAAAATATATCGAAGGTTTTGGCGAATCGGCTGCTTATATTTATAAGAAAGATTCTCAAAATACGAGTTTGATTGTATTCCAAAAAGGAAGTTTAGTCAAAATCATAGTTTATGGAAACAAAAAAAGTCAGGAAGAAAACCTCGATATTGCAAAAAAATTAGCTTTAGAAATACTGAAAAAATGTAGCTAAAAGCAACTATTTGTAAGGTTAAATTTTTTGAACTTTAATTTTCAAACATTTTAAACAAATAACTATGAAAAATATCCTATATGTTTTGTTTTTTTTAGCCTTGTGGGCTTGCAACAAAGACGGAAAGTCAAGCGAAAATACACAAGATGGAATGACAGCTCTTATTGATAAAGTTACTGAAAGTAATGGTGGTGGTGAAGGCTGTTTCGTTCCTTATCAACCCAAAGTTTGCGAACTTATAGATGTCCAAACTATTGCCCGAATACTCGGTGTTCAAGCTAGTGACATAGAAGAAGAAGGTGATGCTTCTCTGATGCTTCACAAGCTAGGCAAAAACAAAGACAAGCCCTACAAAGGAAGTAAGTATAATAGTTGCGAGTATAAGTGGACAGACCCAAGTGGCAAGACTTTTAACAAAAAAATGCCTATGATAGGGGATATGGAAATGCGTATTGGTGGGTTTGTAACAGTCGGGTGTATAGCTGCTGTAAAGGATATAGAGCAATTCAAATTTTATCATCGTCCAGTTACTCAAGCCGAATTAGATGAAGCAAATAAATCTGCAAACAAAGAAATGGATAAAAGAGCAAGCGAAGGCAAAAACACCAAATCGGAAGCAGAAATAGGAAAAAGCATCATACCTTCATTGAGCGAAGGTATGGATATTCAATATGTGGAAGGTGTGGGAGAAATTGCTACCCGTACTTACTCTACAATGAGTATGGATGGTGTAGACTTGACAGTCTATCAAAACAAAAATCACTTTAGTGTAAATGTAACAATGGACACCAAAAGCAAAGAAGAAAACTTGGCAATGGCAAAAAAAATCGCACTTGAAGTATTGAAAAAATGTAAGTAATTTGCATCTAAAATTTTTTAACTAAAAATTTTAGATGCAATACTTTATACTTACTATTTGTATGGCAATTTGTTTGCTGATTGCCTGCAATCAAACCAAAAACCAAGAATCGTCCCAAAAACCAAGATTAGGTACAGCGGCGACTACTAAAATAGGGAAATGCCTGACATCACAAAGCCTAAATCAAATCTTGACAGATAAAATGGCCGAAGAGTATCTTTCAAAGCCTATCTCAGAGATTAAAAAGGAGGAAGTGAGTGTGATTACAGGCTATAATAGTCTCACTTTCAGAGTAGAATCTGATCAAAAAGAAGAACATACGCCTACACTTGCATTGGCTTATGTCAAGATTACTAGTTTGGATGAGTTTAAGAAGTTCTATAATGTCAAGAATACTACTCAATTTGAAGAGGTAAAAAATATAGGTGAATATGCACTCTGGAACAAGCAAGAGTCTGTCTTGATGGTCTTTGTAGAAGAAATACAATTTGGAGTTGCCTTCAAAAAAACATTAAATAATACCAATAACAAAGTAGTAGCGACCAAAATAGCAGAAGAAATAATTGATAAATGTCAGTAATTATCTTTTTTAATACGTTATCAAATTAAATCATTCTTTTAATTTTAACTTTAACAATCTAACAAATGGAAAATCCATTAAACGTTCACAATCCTGAGCCAACCTTGCCACTTGAAAAAGAGCTACTGCCTCTTTTTACAGAAAAAGCACCCTTTCAAATACCTGATGAATGGCAAGAGGTTATGGTAAAATATGGTCCTTACATTATCCTAATCTTAGTGCCTTTGTCATTATTGGCTATTGGAATAGGGGCCATTGCAACGATATTTTCTGCATTTACACTTAATTTCTTGGGTTCAATCTCTTTATTGCTTACTATTCTATCTATGATTCTTAACTTAGTAGCTTTGCCAGGACTTTTTTCTCGCTCACGCAGTAGTGGCTGGACATTGCTTTATTATGGTTTTTTACTTAATACGTTAGCAAGCCTTGTTACCCTTAGTATAGTTGGTATATTAAGTGGTGCTATTGGGTTCTTGATAGGAGGCTTTATCCTTTTTCAGATTAGAGGCAAGTATAAGTAAATCTTAAAATATAGTCTTGGTAGAAATAAAACCTAGAGTAGTATTTCTACCAAAACTACGCTAAAACCTTTTCTTGATATACTAAACACAAATCATTGATAATCAATAGTTTGAATGATATTTTTTCACAAAAAATATTTATTATATCTTTTTTTAAAAAACAAAAATTAAACAACACAATGAAAAAGTTCATCATTATTTTAACACTTTCTATTTTCTATTTCACAAACTTATCACAAGCCCAAAGCGAAGATTGTAATGGCTATTTTGCCTATGAAAAAGGGACTAAACTTGAGCTTACCTCTTATGATAAGAAAGACAAGCCTATTGCTGTCCTTAAATATGAGGTTCTCAAAAATGAATCAGCGGGTAATAGTACAAAAATCTTCTTTTTGAATCAAACTTATGATGAAAAAGGCGAATTACTTGCTAAAGGCGATTTTTCTATCTTATGCAAAGATGGGCAAATCTATGCAGATGTACGAAATGTAAGCTCGGCTGCTATCCCGACAGCTGCCAACATGAAAGTTGATATCACAGGAGATAAACTCCTCTATCCACACAACCTCACTGCTGGTCAGTCATTGCCTGATTGCTCTATGGAGATAAAATCGGCATTAGAGAGTGGTTTTGTGATTGCAACGATTAATATGAATATTACCAATCGCAAGGTAGTAGGCTTTGAAACTGTAGAAACTCCTGCTGGTAAATTTGAATGTGTCAAAATTACTTATGATGGTGAAAGTAAGACAAAGTTATTTAAGACCACTTCTACCAATGTAGAGTATCTTGCTAAAGGAATTGGAGTAGTGAAGACAGAATCTTTTGACAAAAAAGGCAAAAAAGCATCGTCTATGATGCTTACTAAATTAGAAAGATAATGAAAAATATATTCTTTATAATAATATTTTTAGGTTTTTGTAGCCAAATTTTTGCTCAAACCTATACATTTAATGCCAAAGCTACTTTCAAAATGGAAACGAGCGATGGGACGTTTAGCTCTTATTTTTACCTCAACACTCAAAACGGTAATGCAGGACACGATACCCAAGCCTGGCAACTGATGACTAACGAAAACGTGGAGGGATACATTTTTTCGGTGGTTGAATATGAAAAAAAAATGTCGCAATATATGAATGTGGAAGGCAGGAAGTATGTGGTAGAGCAACCTATCTCTAGAGAAAAATATACCGCAGATATGTTTTGGAAAGAATTTAAGAAAACAGGTAAACAGCAAACTTTTGGCAAATACAAAGCAGACGAATATATAGGTACATCTGAGGGCAGACAACTCTCCATGTGGCTTGGCGAAAAAACATACAACTTAGATGGCATATTGCAGGGCGATATCGTAGGGTCTTACGGTGTCGGTTATTTATACAAACCTTCCGAAAAAGCTTACTATTTAATCGTTCATTTTGTAGATGAAGAAGCCCAAATAACCCTTTTGGATATTACACCCTTTTCCAAAACGGTTACATTGAGTGGTTTCGAAAAAATAACAACTACAATGCCTATTATCACTAACCCAGATCAAGAAGAGCCAGAACTTGACGACCTAATGACAGGACAAACGTATGGCATGGAATATTTTAAATGTTCTACAATCTATGAAATGGCGGTTACGAGTGCCGAGCAGAGCCTGCCAGCACTCAAAGAGTTACTTAATGGCAATCAGATAAATGCCCAGCAAAAAGCCGAAATTCGTAAAGAAGTCGCTTGCCTCGAACGCAAGCTGCCCGCTATGAAACAAGCCAAAAACGAAGCCCTGAGAGCAGAACAACTTTACGCAGGTAATCAAGAAAAGCTATTTGAAGAATGCCAGAAAATCGGAGAAAAATTAGAAAAAAGTATGGAAGATTGTGATTGATTTTATAACATAGAAGAATAAATAAACATCCCAGAATAAACCAACCTGAGAGATAAGTTATGAATCGTAAGTTTTTAATGACTTGATAATGAGTGTTTTATCTAAATCAACTTATCACTTTATTTAATTATTATTTCTAATAATCATGACCTGCCTCTTTGGTAGGTCATGATTTACTCAAAACTACACATTTTACAATAAGATAAATGTACAATACAAAACGTCAAAGTGAATATAAGAAAATCATATAGCTGATTGAGCAAAAAAAAGAGACTTTTGTGAATACATAATCTTTTAATCTTTATCCAATATCCATTTATGTAAATCCTAAATTTTTACTTTTATGAACTATACTTTTAAATCAGTTTTTGTTTTACTAGCATTTTTGTTAGTGGGACATTCTATATCCTTTGCTCAGTCGAGCAATAATTGGATTAATTTTGACCAGACATATTATAAAATTCCAGTAATTCAAGATGGTGTCTATCAAGTTACAAAGGCAGACCTAGAATCAGTAGGAATGGGAACTATCAATCCCAAACATATACAGCTTTACCATCGTGGAGTAGAGCAGGCTATTTATGTAGAAGGAGAAGATGATAATTCACTAGATACAGGTGATTTTGTAGAGTTTTATGCCAAGAGAAATGATGGTACTTTAGATGCCAGTCTTTATGCAGTTTCTACACTACAAGTCAATAAATACTATAATCTATATTCAGATACAACAGCCTACTTCTTAACTTGGACTTTAGATGGGATACTAGGTAAGCGGATGGAGGAAATCGATGAGCCTTATACTGATACTCCTCTGCCATACCATTGGAAAGAAGAACTTATTGTTTACTCAAATGAGTACTCAACAGGTCAAAACTACCCTATACACTCCAATGAAGAGATTTATCAATCAAAATTTGATAATGGGGAAGGTTGGGTAAGTACTCTTATCAACACAGGGCAGTCTCGCAACATCACGATTCCCATTCATCAACTTTACAATCCAAATAATAATAACATCGAACCAGTATTAGAGATAGTCTTAGTAGGTGCAAAAAAAAATGTAAATCAGTATAAAGTAGATATAAAAGTAGGCAAAGACCTCAATAATCTCAGGTTGTTGAGTAGTATTGCGAATACCAATTTTCAAAAAACAATCTTTAATACTCGTTCTTTCGTTACTCCTAACCTAGAACTAACGGATGTAAATGGTACAGGGCAACTAATAGTACAATTAAACTGTACCCAAGGGGGAATTAGGATAGCATACATCAAAGTTACCTATCCACAGATATTAGATTTAGAGCAAACCAGCAGTACTAAAATCGGAATCCCTAGCAATAACAATGCTATTAGTTATCTCAATGTGAGCAATCCACCTATTGATGCCAAGGTATTAGACATTACTAAATTAGATGCCATTCGAAGAATCAATTATACAATATCAGAAAACCAGTTAAGAGTAGCTTTTCCACATAATTTCATTCAATATCTAAATTCCTCTGACCCAATTTATAATACCTTACTGATTACTCCGAATACAGTACTTAGTCCTTTAGCCATTCGCCCAGTAAATTTTCAAAACATAGAGGCAAGTGCTTATGATTATCTTATCATCACACATCCTAGACTTCAAAAAGCGGCGGGAGAACACCCTGATGTAGTACAGGCTTATGCAGATTAACGTGCTTCGGAGGAGGGAGGCGGATTTTCACCACTTGTCATGGACATTAACCAACTTTATGACCAGTATAATTATGGTGAGAAAAGCCCACTAGCCATTAGAAGATTTGCAGATGATATGTTCATGAATGGTACTCCAAGGTTTCTATTAATTATCGGGAAGTCTATTAGTCTTCCTGACCGAAATTTCAAACCTGGCGATAGTTATTTCTTAGATATTCGCAAAAATTTTGAGCATTCACAAGAAGATTTAGTTCCTTCGGCAGGCTATCCGCCCTCAGACAATCATCTAGTGAGGGGCTTAGGGTTTACAGGGGTAATTACTCCTTCTATCCCCATTGGTCGCATTCCAGCTTTTACGCCTGAGCAAGTACTTCATTACCTCGATAAAGTCATAGAACATGAGGCAAATCCACCCTCTGCTTGGCAACGCAATGTCTTACACCTCAGTGGGGGAAATAATCAATCTGAAATAAATCAATTCTCAAATATTCTTAATTTTTTTAAATCAATAGCTACTCCTAGTCCTTGGGGTGCAAAGGTTGTTTCTTATCAGAAAGCTTCTCCTACCAGTAATAATCCTCTCAATATCGCTACTGAATTAAACAATGGCCTAGGCTTAATTACTTTTTTTGGGCATGGCTCACTTTTTGGTATTGATTTGAATATAGGCTTACCTTCTACGGACGGTTTAGGCTATCGTAATCAAGGAAAGTATCCCCTGATGTTGATGGCAGGTTGTGAAGTAGGGGCAGTGTTTTATAATATCCGTGCTTTCACCGATGATTGGCTTTTTACACCTGAAAGAGGATCTATTGGACTGGTAGCACATAGTACACTTGGATATTCTGGCCCACTTCTAAGCTATCTAAGGCGTTTTTATACCCAACTTAATAAACCTGAGCAGATTAATTTATCTTATGGCGAGATTATCAAAAAAAGTATAGCTTTAATGGGTTCTAATCCAACTTATCAAGATGAATCTACCTCTGAGCAGATGATATTGCTAGGCGACCCTGCTCTTCGAATTTTTAAGTCCAATTTATCAGACTATACAGTATTGGCTGATAGCCTTTACATAGTAGATGATGAAGATTTGATGTTTAACCCAGAAAGTGACTCCGTTCGTATTAGTTGGGTTGTCCGTAATGAAGGGGTTTTAGATATGCAAGCACAAACATTCAATATAGAAGTAAAGCATATTTATCCTTCTGATGGATATTCTAATGAATATAGTTTTGCCCAAACAAGCATTGATATACAAGATACTCTAGTATTTACGCTTCCCATAGATAAGACACAAAATCTGGACGGAACACACCAATTCATAGTAAAAATAGATGCTGATGAGCAAGTAGATGAATATAACGAGCAAAATAATACGACTTCTAGGCAGGTAGAAATTAGTCTTGTTACTGCGATTGATCCAAACATTATCATCCCTAAATTGAAGGTTTTTCCCAATCCTAATCCTGGTATTCTGTACATAGAACACGAAGGCATCAATCAATTTACTTGGGAACTTATCAATCCACAAGGTCAGCGGTTAAAAGCAGGTGAAATCAAGAATACTCAGGATAGTCTATTAGATTTTATTGACATTAGTGGGTTTTCGAGTGGGATTTATTTGGTTAATTTTATCCTCCCCTCTCAGAAATCTATTACTTATAGATTAGTTTTAAAATAAAAGGAAAAGAGATTTTTTCCTTTTATCATTTCTAAAACAAAACTTGCTTTAAAAAAGCAGGTTTTGTTTTATGATTTTTTTTGAAAAAAATTAGAAATTAACTCTCACCCCTAAGCCAGAATCAAACCATATCCATAATGAACTCGGCACTAATTCTATATAAGGTCCAAAATCAACATAAAGAGAAATAGGAGTCTGGGGAATAAACCACTCCACACCCAAAGCACCTGTTAATCCTAGATTAAGTGCACTACGTTCGTCATCAAAATCTCTGTCATAGTACCTTCTATTACCTATTTGCCCACCCAAGCCATAATAAATATCTAAGCCCTTAACACCAGTGATGGGCTTTTGCCAAAGATAATTAACAGTGAGAACAGTACTTCGGCGATATTCACCTTTCCAGTATTTACGACCATTGTTATAGCCATAGCCTGTAAAGCCTAGTGTAATATCAAGAGCATTTCCATTAAAATGTTTTTTGATATTAATCCCAGTAGGCTCACCAAATCTAGCTCCTACAGCCCAGTTTTTAGTTTGAGCATAAGATACGTTCAAACAGAACACAAAAAACACCAGTAGTCCAAGATTCTTCATAAAGATTTAAGTAGTATTAAAGGTTAAAGAAAATTTAAACTATAGACAAAATTATACTTGTCTAATCACACTTATACGATGATTAGGTTTTAATAGTATATTTCAGAACGATATAAATTATGAATCTCTCATAGCTAACTTACATTATAACTGTTAAGGACTGATTGCCAACACTTTATTTTTTATAACCATATATTCACATAAAAAACATAGAGAATTGATTACGAAAAACACGCTTATATTAGTTAATAAAGCTTATCATTTTAAGATTCTCAAATAAAAATTAAATTAAATCATTGAAAATCAAAAAGTAACAACTCTATTACTGATAGAATATTTTTTTTAGGTGCAAGTCTTAATTATGAGTGACCTTTAAGCCGTTCTTAGTCTTTTGTATAGATTTTTGGATAATTGGATAGATTTATTTTAAGTTGTTAATTAATGATTAGTTCTATTGTCAAAACACTAAAACTCAAATTGATTTGAAAGTGTAAACTAATTTCTAATGATTATTTAAATTTATATCTTATTTTTGACTTCCAAATAATGGTTAATAACAAACATATTTTTAGTATTTTAAACACATTTTTATGAAAAAATTAATACTGGGTTTTATTCTTTGTGTATCCTTTTTATTTTGTAGTAAACTTGCAACTGCTCAAAACCAATATTACAAAACAGGTGTGAGAGTAGGTGGAAGTTTTTATGATTTTGGTACGCCCAATGGAAAAGGACTTAATTTCTCTGATATGTCGACGGGGTTTAACTTTGCGCTAATCCGCCATATTAGCCCATCTTTTAATGTTCGTCTTGCAGGATTTACTGCTGTGGGTAATAAACTTCCTCTTGATGGTGTAAAGAGTGATATCAGAAATATTTTTGAGATGAGTGCAGATTTAGAGTATAAATTTGCCAATGGGTATATCTTATCAGAAAACTCTTGGTTTGAGCCTTATTTATTTTTTGGTGCAGGTTTTCACGGATCAGGTGATACCTTTGCTAAAATAAATGGTGGTCTAGGGTTCAATTTTTGGGTAGATCCATTGATAGGCTTTTTTATAGAAAGTAACTATAATAATCTATTTACTGACAAAGTAGATAATTATATGCATCATTCTGTAGGAGTAAGATGGAGAGTAGGCGGAGGCAATGATACAGATGGTGATGGTATCACAGATGATAAAGATAAATGCCCTACCACACCTGGCTTAAAGGAGCTTGAAGGTTGCCCTGATTCAGATGCGGATGGTGTTACTGATGCAGAGGATGCTTGCCCTAATACAGCAGGATTAGCTGAACTCCAAGGCTGCCCTGACTCAGACGGCGATGGTGTAGCAGATAAAGATGATGCTTGCCCAGACGAAGCTGGCAAAAAAGAACTTCAAGGCTGCCCTGACTCAGACAATGATGGTGTAGCAGATAAAAATGATGAGTGCCCTAATGAAGCAGGCTCTAAAGATTTAAAAGGTTGCCCAGACCGTGATGGTGATGGTATTGCTGATAAAAATGATGAGTGTCCAGACAATGCTGGTTCAAAATCTTTGATGGGTTGCCCAGACCGTGATGGTGATGGCATAGCGGATAAGAATGATAAATGCCCTGATGAAGCAGGTCCTAAGGATAACAATGGCTGCCCAATTCCGAAAGAAAAAATTGAAAAAGAACTTAAAATGGGTGCAGAGCAAATTCAGTTCGAAACTGGCAAATCAGTAATCCGCAAAGAATCTGCTAGTTCACTTGATAAAATTATTGCATTGATGAATGAATACCCTAACTCTAAATTTACAGTTGAGGGTTACACAGATAATGTAGGAAATGCTGCTTCTAACAAAGCTCTTTCTCAACAAAGAGCAGATGCAGTGAAGAAATATTTTACAGACAAAGGTATAGCTGCTGATAGACTTATGAGTATAGGATATGGTATAGAAAAACCAATTGCTTCTAATGCTACTGCTCAAGGGCGTGCCCAAAACAGACGTGTAGAAATTCACCTTGAAGAATAAGCAAAGATAAATTAAAGTAAGTAATAGGTTATAAATGATAAGTTGTCTTAGTAAGATTTTGATAATAAGTTCTTTATAACAAGATTAAAAAGCAAACTAATTTTAATCATCTACTTATCCTTTAAGAATACGTACCCTATAAAAAAACACTCTGTAATTAATTACAGAGTGTTTTTTATGTGAAAAAATATTCAGATTGATTACTTTTTCATCAATCGCTTAATTGTCTGAGCTTCATTATTTTGGATTTTCAGGAAATACATACCAGAAGCTAACTCACTCAAATCAATCTCAAACTCAGTACTAGCAGTGTTTTTTTGAATAGAGAGTTTCTTTAATGTCTTACCTTCTATAGATATGACCTCTAAATCTAAATTACCTTGATAAGCAAAGTTTAAGCTTACTTTAAAAATACCTTCACTTGGATTTGGTGAAATCTCTGTACCTGTTTGTAAAGGATTTCCCTGTAAATTATTCACTATATCTACACTAATCGCAAAGGTAGCCTCAGTGGTTTCATTACCTGCAGAGTCTCTTACCTTAAACTTAAAAGTATCTTGAGCACCATTAGTAACAGAGCTAGGAATATACTTCACTACTTGAGCATTGATGTTATTCTGAGTAAAAGTATTTCCTTGTATTACATCAACCCCAGATATTTGTAATTTACCATTTTGAGTAGCTTGGCTTACATAGTAAATAAGAGAATTATCATTATCTTCTACATCAGCCGAACTTAATAGAGTAGGAGTAATCGTATAACTACTTTGTCCTGGTATATCTATCAAAGGCTCATTAGTGATAAGTACTGGTGGATAATTAAGAGATATATTAAACGTGGTAACAGCAGTAGATGAGCTACCACTATCTCGCACTCTAAATCTAAAAGTATCATTAAAAGAGGTATTAATAGCATTAGGATGATACTTAATCTCACCAGAGTGAAGCTCTCCTTGTGTAAATAAGCTCCCAACTATGAGTGTACTATTATTCTGCTTAAGTGTGCCAGAAACAGGCATTTGCTCTATCAGATATAGAAGGTTGTCATCTTCATCTTCATTATCAGTAGCTTGTAGATTAATAGAGTTAAGTGCATAGCTACTTTCACCAGGGGTTACTAAAAGCTTTTGATTATTAGTGATAGTAGGTGGAGTATTATTTGACCCTATGGTACAAAGCTCTAATGCCCAACTAGTGAGGCTACCTCCATCAAAATTTGCATTATCAGTAACAAGTAATGTCCAATTTCCCACACTATTTTCACCTATAAAAGAAGATAAATCTTCAAAAGGGATATAACTATTCCCATTTACAGGTGGGCAAGGAAGATTAGTGCTGCTTGCCTCATCATCAAAACCCAGATTAAAATTATTTTCATCATTGCAAGGACGGTTCATCATTATTATCTCTGTACCATCAGGACTGATGAGGGTAAAAACAAGATCACTTATATAAGTATGAGTTCCTGTAATATTCACTATATTGACATCTGTAATCTGAAAATCATCTGTAATACTAATTACAGAATTAATAGTATTAGGAGGCCCGTTGCTAATCACAATCGGTAGGTCAGTAGCTGTATAAGTAAAGCATTGTGGGCTAAAAGTAGTAAAACTAGCTGTTGTGCTAATACTAGAATTACCACAAGCATTGTTAGCCCGAACTCTCCAATAATAAGTCGTATTAAAACTAAGTGGAGTAGTAAGTTCAAAATCGCTACTGCTGCTGTTCTCTTGAAGTATAATATTAGCAAAGCTCAAATTAGTAGCTACTTCTAAGATATAATCTGTCGTACCAGGAGAATCTATCCAATTAAAAATTGGAGTGAGAGATACATTCACTCCACCATTAGTAGGGGATTGTAGCGTTACAGGAGTAGGAACACCATTAACTATTACTAATGTAAGTGGGATACTACGAGTAATACCAACCGAAGTAGCCACTACCTCAAAAGAATATGTCCCTGTAGTCAAACTAGAAGTATTACCAATAATAAGTGTTGTATTAGCCACTGGATTAATTGGATTTTGACCAAAGATAGCATTTAGCCCAGCAGGAAGATTACTAGTAGATAGATTAACTGAGCTACTGAAAGCTAATATACTACCTATAGAGATATTATATTGTACATTGGCGGGAGCGCAAGCCAGTGCAGATTCTGCACCTACAGTCAGTGTGAAAGTGGGTGCTGTAGCAGCAGTAATGGTGAAATTTTGATTAGAAATATCAAAAAAGATATTATCAGCTGCCTGTACTTTAATACGAGCCTGTGTAGTAGCTTGGTTAGGAACTGCTATCCAACGAGAACCATTGTTAGGCGTATTACTTGCCAATGTAATAGGGTAAGTAAGCCCTCCATCTGTAGAAAGCAAGATATTTACACTTTGGCAATTGATGGGTGCTTTATCAGTGTTAGCTACATCCCAAGTAACCTTTTGACTACTTCCAGCCGCCCAAGTGAGTGTAGTATTAGGAGCAGTTACTAGAAAAGGGCCAGCTGCACTTGATACACTAAACCCAATACTAGCATAATCTACTCCTCCCACGGTTTGATTATCTCTTACAATAAGTCTGAAGTTTAGGTTACGAGTATAACTAGGTAAGATTTCACCAAAAGTAGCCGTATTGCTGACAATATCTTCAATGCGAGGAAAAGTGCGAGTAGGAGTACTCTTAGGAGAGAATGATCTGAAAATAGGGGCATCTAAGCTGGGATTTGTGGGTGCTCCTGCAGGACCTAAATCAAATTGTTCCCAAGAGTAGCTAAGTACGTCACCGTTTGCATCTGTAGCAGAGCCACTAAGCTCAAAAGGAGTATTGATAGGAATAGTAAAACCACCAGTAGGGACACTTACAACGGGCACACTATTGCCAGTGTTGGTAGTAGTAGGACAGTTATTTCCCGAACCATTTAAGGTATGAGTAAGTATCTGATCAAAACTACGGGTATGAAAATAATCATCACTATTGTTTTGCGTATTTTCAGGGGCACAGATACCCGCATAAGCCATAATAGTAGTGCCACTTCCTGGCTCATAAGCCGAACTAGCAGAGCGGTTCCCCCCTGAACAAGAACCTGCATTGCCGTTAAAAGTATGTGACCCACCAAACTGATGCCCTACTTCATGAGCCACATAATCAACATCAAAAGGATCACCAATTGGTTGTCCTAGCCCTGTAATACCTCTTGCTTTACTAGTGGTGCAGATGACTCCTAGTCCTGCCAATCCACCACCACCTGTGCTTACGGTATGTCCCACATCATAATTAATAAATCCTATATTATTATCAATGATAGTTTGACTTTCATTAATTAAAGCACCTGCATTCGTATTGCTAAAAGGGTCAGTAGTTCCGTCAGCAAACACAATGGAGGAGTTATCCACCAGAATAAACGAAACAGCCACTTCTTTTTCATAAATACCTGTAACTCTATTAAAAGTAGTAATAATGGCTGCTTGTGCATCAGCTACAGCATTTCCATTAGCAGCATTGCCATCATTATGAAACTGAGTATATTCTCCTGTGGCAGCTACTGCTAATCTATAAGTGCGAAGCTGTGTGCCTGAGGGGCGAGCGGCGGTTTCATCACCTTCATTTGCCTCAGTATTGTTGCTCTTACCAGCATATTTAGTATCTTTTTTATTTTCTTCAAACTGACAACCTTCATTGATGGCAGCCTTTTGAGTATTAAGAAAGTCTTTTTTCCAATAAGTAATATAATACTGTGTATTTCCTTTTTGATAAGGGTCAATATAAATCGTTCCTTCGGGGCTAAAAATAATAGCATGAAAGCCATGTTGAGTAATATCCATTCTTAATTGAATGCGAGAATCATTCAATGCCTGACCTACATAAGTCTTAACCTGAGGAAGTTTTTTAGCAAGTTCAGAAGATAAAATAGAAGATTCTAAAATTCTAAAAGATAGCATCTCTCTACTTGGCATCGGAATAGCTAAAATAAAATTAGAATTTTTTACTTCAAAGCTTTTACCAGAAGGTGCATTTTGAAGATAAATACGCAAAGCTTCTACATCAAGGCGATGTGTTTGAGCAGCTTTAGTGCTGATTTGAGCATCTCCTAGTTTTTGAGCTTCCATCTTACTGATAGACTCCCAATAGATATTCTGTGCTTGTGAGAAAAAAGGAAACAAGAGCCAACAAAATAGTAATAAGCAACAGTGAGTAATTTTTGATTTCATTTCAAAATAGGTTAAGGATTTAATTAAATGGCAATTAATATCAAAAATGAATGAGTAGATTCATCTCGTCTTTTAAGGGTTTGTGAGTAGTTGAAGAGCTAAATTTTAATAATTTGTTAAGATTATTGTAAACAAAAGTAAAAAAATATTTTCAAATAAAAATGGTTATCTGACAATTTTTGTGGAGCTTGAATAATTAAGGTTATTATAAAAATGTATCTGCTTGATAATAAGAAAGTTAGATATATTA
>JBBRUH010000070.1:0-15715 GCA_038248005.1 Cytophagales bacterium
CCTTGCGTACTTGCCACCTTTCACTTACCCAATCCAACATCAAAGCACAAAAGTTTAAAGTATGTTTGGAGTTTCATATCGGTAACTGCCAAGGCCCTTGTGAAGCAAAACAAAGTCTTGCTGATTATGAGCAAGATATGGAGCAAGTACATCATATTTTGAAAGGAAATCTAGGGATGGTCAAAAGCTATTTTAAAGAAAAAATGATGACTTGTGCCGAAAACTTAGAGTTTGAGAAAGCCCAAGAATTCAAACAAAAGCTTGAAAGATTAGAAAATTTCCAAAGTAAATCACTGGTTGTCAATCCTAATATTCAAGAGTTAGACGTGTTTTCTATTGTTTCCGAAGAGAAAAATGCCTTTGTAAACTATCTCAAAATCAAAGATGGAGCGATAATACATTCTCAAAATGTACATATCAAGAAAAAATTAGATGAAACGGATGAAGATATTCTGAGTTTTGTGATTTTTGATTTACGCCAAGTACATCACAGCAAAGCTACAGAAGTGATTACCAACCTTGCCATGGAGCCAGAAGAAATATCCTCACTCAACTATTCTCTACCTAAAATAGGTGACAAGAAAAAACTGGTGGATTTATCCCTTAAAAATGCCTTGCTCTACAAAAGAGATAAAATGAAGGCTTATGTAAAATCTTCTCCAGATGAACCTATACAATCGGTCAAGGAATTACAGCAAGTCTTGCAAATGGATAAGCCTCCTGTGCATATTGAGTGCTTCGATAACTCCAACATACAAGGTACTGATCCTGTAGCCTCGATGGTTTATTTTCAAAATGGCAAACCACTCAAAAGAGAATACAGGCATTTTAATATCAAAACAGTGGAAGGTCCCAATGACTTTGCCTCTATGCAAGAGATAGTAGCTCGTCGCTATAAACGAATCTTAGAAGAGAAAAAAGAATTGCCTGACCTCATCATCATAGATGGAGGTAAAGGGCAATTAAGTTCGGCTTGTTTGGCTCTCAAAGAAGTAGGGGTTTATGGGCAAATTCCTATCATCGGCATCGCCAAAAGACTAGAAGAAATTTATCTGCCCGAAGATGATATTCCTTTGCACATCAGCAAACGCTCTTCTGCTCTCAAGCTCATTCAGAAAGCTAGAGATGAAGCCCACCGATTTGCGATAGAGTTTCATAGATTAAAGCGTAGCAAAAGAAGCCTTGTAGGAGAACTAGAAAAGATAGAAGGCGTAGGCAAAGCCACTGTTCAAAAACTTCTTCGCCACTTTAAGAGTGTCAAAAAAATCAAAGAAGCTTCTCAAGAAGAGTTAGAAGAAGTAGTGGGCAAAGCCAAAACTCAAGTACTTTTAAAGGCTTTTGAGGTGAATTAAAGGAAGTTTCACACTAATTGGTGGATTTAATCCTGTCAAAATCACCAGCAAACTGGTCTGATGGGTCTCCCACAGACCAAATATTTTTGTATCACATAACCTTATTTTGGATGTAAAGTAAGAAAAGTATATCTTAGTATTTCAGAGTTTTGTTTTATAGTTGAGTTTAAAGGGTTTGTAAAGTTTGCACTGAGCGAGATGTTAAGAGCAGTTGTGTGGGTATGTAAAGACGCTACGAGCAGAAGGGGGGTAGATTGGATATGGTTTGCTCGTTATTAATCATTTTCAATAATTGTAATACTTATTTTGATTAGGTCTTTTTCACTAAAAGTATTGTTACCAATAGATGACTTACGGATTATTTCCACGTAATCATTCCCTACAAAACCATCAGCAGTCTTATAAATGTAACTTAGCCCACCTTGTGCATTATCAATGCCTATCTCACTTTGATTGAAATGACTTGCTTGCTTTTGGATAAATATATTCCCTTCGGTTGGTATATTTCCTAAACCATACGTAAATATTTCTGAACTACGTATAGCAATATTTTCTTCAATGATATTTACCTTTTCAATTGTATCACCTTCATTTTTATCACAATTTGTGAATAATAACAAGCAAAAAAACGAAAAACCAATGCTTAAATATTTCATAAAATTATTCTTTAGTTGAGTAATGAAATCTATCAAAATCAAATTAATAAAGTGTCTCGAGAGCGATTGTATCAAAATTACTAAATTCTCCTGATTGAAATGCATTAAAACATGAAAGCATGATTGAATTCATATCAATATTCATCATTTCAGGTGTGCCAGGAATGTGAATTGCACCTACATTAGCATCACCTTCATTGCCACCTAAACCACAAGAAACAGACCTATTAAAGAAATCTGTATGTCTTAAACCTATACAATGTCCAATTTCGTGTGTAAGTACATGTTCGCAAACATCTAATCCAAAATTTACCGTAGTATATGAAATCCTGACACTAGAGTATGGATTGCCATTTGTAGGAAAACCTGCTGAACCTCCTGCTGCTGTTCCTCCAACTTTAACTAAAATATCACTATCAATATCAGCATTGACAGCTTCATTGATTGTTTTAACTCTTCTAAACTCTAGAGTAAAATTTAAATTTATATTTAAGTTATTATAATTTTCTATTGCAAGTATAAGTGCCTGAATGAGAGTAGGATGATTATTCATATTCATACCTATTACTCTAATGGTTCTTGGTGAAGCTACAAGATTATTTGTTCGATATTGCTTTGCTGCACCAATATTGCTCACCATTGATTTTAATGAGTCTTTCCTAATTTCAATGTCTCCTTCCATTAAATAGATAACATATCTTTCATCAAAATAATTGGTTTTTTCAACTGCTATACCTGAACTTCCAGAAAACCCTAACTTTTGAAGATTTACTATATCTCCAATTGACATTTGATAATTTGGAATAATTCTATAGTCTTCTTCAATAATTATTGTATTTTGTGCTTCCCCAAATTGCGAGTCTTGTGAACACGAAATAACAGTAAACATCACGATAATTATTAGTAAAATTGACTGGTTCATAATAATTTTTATTTAATAACATTTTATGAATTTTGTTATACCCAAAATTTTTTATGACAAATAAAATTATTTTCCAATTATTTTCCAATTATTTTCCAATTATTTTCCAATTATATAAACATTTAAATAAAAAATATAATTAATTAAAGTAAATCTAATATAAGCCTCTCTCGTTGAAAGACTCATATTTTAGCATAGCAGGGAGTATGATTTGTAGTTTGAAATTGCTCTAACTTTATTTGTTTTTTAGAAACCTAACATTTGGGATAGTGACTGATATCTGGTGCAAGCCTCTTGGCTTGCACCTCTACAAATAAAATCGTAATAGCCTCTATTGAGAAAAACTCCACAAAAATTGTAATATGACCCTATTTATTTAAACTCTAAACCTCAACATTAAAAATAGAATTCCAAAAAATAATAATTCTCTCAATCAAAAAAACCTTATTTCCCAGCCTGCAAAACGGCTCTAACGCTGCCGTGTTTCTCGAGTAAACCTTGTGCTACTTCATACTCTAGCTTGAGTTCATCCATAATCATACGAGTGCCTCTGTCCACAAGTTTTTGGTTGCTGAGTTGCATATCTACCATTTTATTGCCTTTGACTCGCCCTAGCTGAATCATTACTGTGGTAGAAATCATGTTTAGCACTAATTTTTGAGCAGTACCTGATTTAAGGCGAGTGCTGCCTGTTACAAACTCAGGCCCTACCACTACTTCTATGGGGTAATCCACTGCCTCAGAAAGCTCGCTATTAGGGTTGCAAGTAATACAAGCCGTTAGTAATCCTTTTGATTTGGCTTCGGTAACTCCACCTAGCACATAAGGGGTGCGTCCAGATGCTACAATGCCTACTATGGTATCATTTTCTTGAATTTGATAGGCTTCTAGGTCTTTCCAAGCTTGCTCTTCATCATCTTCTGCAAACTCTACTGCCTTGCGAATGGCAGTATCTCCACCAGCAATAATGCCTATCACCCAGTTATCAGGCACGCCAAAAGTAGGGGGACATTCGGAGGCATCCAAGATACCTAGCCTTCCACTGGTGCCAGAGCCTATGTAAAACAAGCGTCCACCTAGACGCATGCGTTTCACAATCTCGGGAACGAGTTTTTCTATTTGTGGGATAGTTTTCGCCACAGCCTGTGGCACAGTAAGGTCTTCTTGGTTCATGTGAGTAAGTAATTCACCTACGGACATTTTTTCCAAGTGAGAGTATCGGGAAGTAGATTCGGTAACGGACATCATTTTAAATAATCTATCAATTAAGCAAGCATACAAAATTATGATTTTTCTCTTAATCTACAGCACATTTAAGAGGGTTTGGCATTTCATCTCGGTTTCTTTCCACTCCTTCTCGGGTTGAGAGTCTTCCGTAATGCCCGCTTCTACGTACCAAAGCGAAAGACCAGTAGATTCTGACACCATAAAGGCAACTTTCTGACCTTTGGGCGACCAACTTACTGACTCTATCTTGGCATCATTGGGTAAGCCTGTTACAGAGGTTTCTTTGAGTGAAGTTAGATTTTTGAAGGTAAGACTTTCGTAGCTAGTGCCACGGCTAGAGCCATTGGTGCGAGGGTTAATGCGATAGCCTGCAATGCGTAACTCAGGCTGTGCAAGTTCTTCTACAGATGGATAGCCTGAGCGACCTAATAGCAGCATCACATCGCCTTGTGCATTGATGCTTACTCCAGGAGAAGAAGGTGCGTTGACTAAAGCAGCCATTGGCTCGGGAGGGGTTTGATAACCCAAATCTCCTTGGGCAATGCCCTGACTTAGCCATAAGATGGAAATAAATAAATAAAGTAGAAGTGATTTTTTCATAAGTTTGTTCTTTAAAGATGAACATTATTGGAAAAATAGTCAATAATGTGAGATAACTCTCACGAAAAAATCAAAATTAAATGTTAAAATGAAGGTGCTTACTCACTTCCAAAAAGTTGTCTCTTGTTTTATTCTGAAAATTTGATTCTGAAAATATCCGCTTTTTACACTAACTAACTATCAAAATGCTTACAGATTTATAATCTGATAAGGATAGGATTTCATCTGGTTTGAATATAAAAACCTGAAAGATTTTGACAATTAATCTTTCAGGTAGTGGAGTGATATAAGTTTTAAAAATCAGTTTATAGGATTAGCTTGCTACTTTTAGCTTAGAATTTCCATTGTTTTGCTGACTACGAGTTTCAGTTGCTTGCTCATTAAGTAAGAAGATATAAACTACCTTATCTTCAATCTCTAATTTACCTGAGACACTTTCTACGGCTACGGCTTTTCCTCTTTTATCTATAATCTTGCTTTGAGGGTTTTTTTCAAAAGCAGTAGGGTTAAGCTTTAATTTACGTTCACGCAAGTCTAAGATATTTTCATAATCAGTATCTAAAAGCATCTCCAAAGGTTGATTTAAGAGATTAGCTTCTTGATGATTAAATCTTTTTAAGATAAAATCATTGACCATTACGATTCTAAATTTCTCATTGGTAACAATCATTCCTCTGTACATCTTATTGAGAATAGACTGATAGATTTCATTGCTATCTGTGGAGCGTTTGAGTTTATTCTCAAATTCTTGCAGCCAATATTGATAGTTTTTAATTTGTTCTTGTAGTTTGACTTCTTTCTCCTGTGCTTCTTGGGCTATTTGCTCAGTAGTTTCTAGCAGTTTACGGTTTTTTGCACTAGCCTGTGTCGTCATTAATGCACTGGCTATTCTGGAAGTAGCCATTTCTACAAACTCGATTTCGTGTGCTTCATAACTACGAAGAGATATTAACTCCACTACTCCGACTATCTCCTCTTCTACTTTTAGTGGCACGATGAGTAGCGAGTTGGGGGCAGTCTTGCTCAAAGCAGAGGCAATATGTGTATAATTTGGGGGAACATCAGTGATAAGTAAGGTCTTATTTTCTTTCCAAGCAGTTCCTACTAAGCCTTCTCCTATTTCAACAGTCTTTTTCTTATACTTCTGGCGTTCATAAGCATAACACGCTTTTAGTTCAAGTTGCGAGGTAGAAGCGTCTTGATTTAAAATAAAAAGTCCACCTTGATGACTACGAGTATATTTAACTAATTCAGAAATAACCTCAAAATTCTGTTGATCTGTATTGTGGTGATGTTTACTAAAAATATCTTTCAAAAGATTAAGTCCTTCTGTGTTCCAATTGCGGAGAGACTCTTGGTGAGCTGCTTCTTCAAGCTTTAAATCTTTTTCTTTGATTTGACCTAGAGCTACTTTAAACTTTGCTATAAAGTATTGAAAATTTTTGGCAATACTTCCTACCTCATCTCTGCGATGAAAAATAGGATGGTTTAATAATTTTTCTTGATTACGGATGCCTAGTTTGAGCGATTTCACGATTCTATCCAAGCTTACCAAAGATGAACTTTCCACTTTAGAAATCACCAATGAGAGTAAAGCAGTAATAAATAAAGCTATCAAGAAGATAGTCCAGACAAATGACTGTGATTCTTTGATGATTCCCCCTAGTCTAGCTTCTGCATTTTCTTGGAGAAGCGTAAGGTTTTTATCAAGGTAAAGGTGTTCTTCATTGAGTTCAGCTCGTATTCCAGTTTGAGCATCTAGCCCTATTTCCTTATTTAGATTAACTAAGCGATTAATACTATGGGTATAAATTTCTAAATCTTTGACGATTCCCGCCATTTTCTTTCTCCCTAAACTATCCTCTACATTGATTTTGCCTCTCATCATATCCAGAATAGAGAAGGTTTCTCTTTTGAGATGTGCAATAGCATTCAAATCTTTATAAAGCAAAAAATCATTTTTAAATTTTTGCAGTATCACTAGATTAGTAGGATCAATTTGGCTGATTTGCTGAAGTTTTTCAAAATCTTTTTGGATGACACCTTCTAAGCCTACATCATCTTTACCGATTTGCTTTATTTTACTAGCAAATTCTTGAGTATATTTCCTGTGTTGCTTGATATGAAGATGGATTTGATTTAAGCCTTCTGTTTGCCCGAGTTTTTGAGAAATACTATTTTGCTCAAGGTATTGAATATTTTTTTGAAAGCGACGAAAGTTTTGCTCATACTCATCTAAGTATTTGCTTTGCCCTGTTTTTAGAAAACGAGCAGAAGTAGCTTCATCACTTCTAAATTTCTGTTCTGCCTGATGTACCTTGGCATAAATAAGAGGAAGTTTATCAAGTTGGCTTTGGTATTGGTGATAGGCATCTACACGAAGACTATGCACATAAAAAAGCAACCCTAAACCTGCTGCCAATAACACTAGTGAAAGGGAGTAGAATTGGTATTTGGAATGTATTTTATCAAAAGGTAATTGCATATATTCTTAATTTTGGGAAGCTTCTCAATGAGTTCACTTTTGGATGTCTTTGCTATTGCTTACTAACACAAGAAAAACTATGCCAAATCAATCAAATAATTCTTTAATCAGTCATTAAAACTTGCATTTAGGCACATTTTTATCATAAAAAATTAATTTTGCTTACTGATTGTTACTTTAAGTAAATACAAAGCAAAAAAAAGAGTTAAATTCTTGAAATTTTACATTTTTAGGTATTACTCTTTATGGCTTTTATGATGGGATATAAAGATTATTTTTAAGGAGAGGAAACACAATTAATCTTGTAAAAATATAAAATTAATTGGAAGTTTATACTCAAAATAACTCATTGATTATGAGCTGTTTCAGAATATAATTCTTTTATTTTTAAAGATATTTTTTTTTACTGGGAACAATTACCTAAAAAATAGCGTAGTACGCTTGCAGAATTAAAGGAAATAATCCAACTTTGCAAACTTTTTGAAAAATTAACCTTTTAAATTTAAAATTGCCAATGAAAGCTTTAGGTAACCACATTTTAGTTGAGTTTTATAGCTGCGATGCCGAAATCTTAAACAACGTTCAATTTATCGAAGACTCGATGGTAGAAGCGACTATTTTGAGTGGAGCAACCGTAGTGGGTAGTCATTTTCACACATTTAATCCTCACGGAGTAAGTGGTGTGGTGATTATTGCTGAATCTCATCTATCTATCCATACTTGGCCAGAATACGGCTATGCTGCGGTAGATATCTTTACTTGTGGTGAAACTATTGATGCAGGCAAAGCCTTCCAACATCTAAAAGATAGTTTTAAAGCAGGTCATACTGCTACTATAGAAATGAAACGTGGGCAACTGCACGACATTCAGGGAGATTTACACCACAAACCAATGCCTGAGGCATCTAAAGCCTAATCTGAGTTATGGAAAAGTGGTTTAACGAAATCATCGACGAAAGTATTTTCGATATTGGTGCTCGCACCTCTATCAAAATCGGAAAGACCTTATTTGAAGGTCAGAGTGAGTATCAAAAATTAGAAATCGTAGAAACGCCCAAATTTGGACGAATGATGATTTTAGATGATTGTGTGATGCTTACAGATGCACATGAGTATGCTTATCACGAAATGATGGCACACGTACCTATGTTTGCTCACCCTAAACCAGAGCAGATTCTGATTATCGGCGGAGGTGACGGTGGCACTTCAAGAGAAGTACTTAGACACGAAAGCGTAAAACGCTGCGTAATGGTAGAGATAGATGGTCTAGTAGTAGAAAAATCAAGAGAGTTTTTTCCTGCTCTTACCACGGGATTAGATGACCCTCGTATGGATTTACGCATCGAAGATGGAGTGAAATACATAGAGAATCAAGTAAATACTTTTGATATTATCATGGTGGATTCTACAGACCCTGTAGGTCCTGCGGAGGGTTTATTCTCCAAAGATTTTTACAAGAAAGTATATGCAGCCTTGAAGCCTGGTGGCATCGTAGTCGCACAAGCAGAAAGCCCTTATTATTTTCAAAAAACTCAGAAAGAACTTTTTGATGTTTTGCGTGAGGTTTATCCTTATACGGCATTGTATTTATCGGCGATTCCTTTTTACCCTAGTGGTACTTGGTCATTTGCCTTTGCTTCTAAGCTATACCGTGAAGATACTCAGCCTCGCTGGGAAGATATGAAGGCAATGGCTCTTGAGTTAGAGTACTTTAACCCTGAGATTTACAAGGCTTGTTTTGCACTGCCTAATTTTGTAAAAAGAAATTTACAATCTTAGTGAGAGATGAGTTATGATTTTGTAATAATCTGATAATGAAAGTTTTACCCAAACTAAATGAGGACTTTGCCCAAAGCGAAGCCCTCGTTTTTTTGAATAGATTGTTAGTTGCACCCTTCCAGAAATTTAGCACACAGATTTTTACGGATTAGACAGATAAACACTGCTATAATTATCTGTATTTATCCGCCAAATCAGGTTTATCCGTGTTCCAAGAAGGTAGCTATAGAGATTTTACCTCTCAAGCAGAAGCCACATACGCTTCTATTCCAGCCTTGATTCTTCCAAAAGTTTCTCTTAGTATTTCTTCATTTTCTTCTAAAAGTGTAACCCTAAACCCTTGTAAATCAGAGCAAAAAGAAGAAATAGGTACCACACAAACGTTATATGATGCCAAAAGATAATACACAAATCGCTTATCTAGTGCTATGTTTTCCTCCATTAGCCACTGAGTTTCTAGTATATGCTGTGCCTGTGGATTAGGAATGTGTAAATACTGTCCTGGGCGAAGCACTCCTTCTTTAAACACAATCGTATTGTAAAAAGCCCCATAGGTTTCATTAAATTTAATAGAAGCGACAGGACTAAGAATTTGCCTTATAATCTCACTTCTACGCCCTATTTTTTGATTTTCTACCTCACGATATGGAAGATAACGAGGGTCATTTTTGATAAGAGGTAAGGCAAGCTGAGGAAGCTTGGTAGCACAGACCTCTATCATCTTGGCATTGTCTAGTGTCTCACAAAGTCTATTAAACTCTACATCTTGCTCTCTGTTATAAAACTCCATCCAGCCACAGCGTGCACCAGGCCAAGGTAATTCTTTTGACATACCTCTCATCGCAATTCCTGGCACATCTTCTATCACTTCGGCAAGAGTAAGCGGGCGTACACCATTGTAAGTTACATTGATATAAATCTCATCACAGATTAGAAAAAGATTAAACTCTCTTGCAAGATTGACGATTCGCCTCAAAATCTCAGGAGGATAGACCATACCCGTAGGATTATCAGGGTTAATAATCAGAATACCCACAATATTGGGATTATAACGGACTTTGTTATATAAATCTTCCATATCAGGATACCAGCGGTTATCAGGGTCAAGCCGATAGGTAAGTGGATGATGATTGGCATGGGCAGCCTCTGCCGAAGAGTGTGTAGAGTAAGCTGGTGAAGGACCTATGATGCGTGAAGTAGGGCGAATGTATTGATATACTTTAGCAATGGCATCTCCCAAACCATTAAAAAACAAAATATCTTCTGCACTAATCTGTACGCCTCCGAGCAGGTTGGTCTGTGCTGCCAAAAACTGTCTAGTTTCTAATACGCCCTTAGAGTGGCAATAGCCATAAGTATCATTGTCTTGCACGAGTTGAGTGATGATTTCTTTCATCCAGTCAGGGACTTGGTTATTTTTTTGGATAGGGTCACCTATGTTTTCCCAAAAAACAGGTAAACCAAGTGCTTGGATTTGATGTGCTTTTTTGACGATGCCCCGAATTTCGTAGCTCAATTCGCTTGCACCTGCTTGCAGAAGAGGTTGTCGCATAAAATTATGATGAGTTTAGCGTTGATTTAAGGTTCAAAACTACACCATTTATAAATGAAAGGAAAAATTATGAAGAAGATTCCTAAAAGAAAGTTGAATTTAAAAATTTCATTTCAGAATCTATTTTGGATGCTTCAAGGTAGATTTTGTAAGCTTTGGAGAAAATCTGTTTTCTAATATAGGAAATGAGCTTTATTTTGTAGAATACTTAGAAGTACACTTATAATTTTGCAGGATTTGATTCTTATTTTTTTGATATTAAAATATCTTTTTTAGAACAGACAAAGGAATAATCTTAGAAAATTCATATAATTATCTCCTTACTAATCAAACCTAAATTAGATGATAAAAAGAAGTTTTTAGAATTATCCAAGAAAATAAAAAAAAATCACTTCTAGAGGCAACGTTTTTTGTGTTTTCTATGTCATAAGTTTTATATAAACTCCAAAAAAATAACTATGAAAAATTCACTTTTTAATTCTAGTCTACTCAATGGTTCTCAACACAACTACTTAAGAGGTTGGCAAGTTGCATTACAAAATTATCAAACTGCTTTGCAAGAGTTTAAGCAGATAGAGCCAAAACCAAGGTCTAAATACAAAATTCTTAAATTCAAAAAAACTAAATGAGCACTAAATAAAGGCAAATCTACACAGTGATTTGCCTTTTGGTATTTTCTGAATCCATTGATTTATTTCCAGCGAATCTCACACTCTCTTAAATCTACTAGTTCTCCTTTAGTTTACTTTGAGTGTATTTTATTGCTTTTCAAATCCTTTTTAATCATAAGTAAAAGATGAATTAAGTGATGAGTTATCTTAATAAAATTTTGATAATCAGTCTTTTATAAGGAAATTAAAGCGTAAATCAGCAATTTTCATTTTAGATTTTTTATTTTGTTTATTACACTTTTGCAAAATAAAAATTTCAATAAGTACTTTGAGCATCTTAACATAGTCTGACCGTTGGTCTGACCTGAGTTTTTTAGTAATGCTTTAAAAAATAAAATGGACATTTATCTTGACCAAAACACTCATTATCAATAACTTAATAACCCAATAATTAATAACTTATAACTAACCTCTTACTTAGTTTACAAGTTAGGTTCTATTTGGTTTATTCTGATGCTTCTGTGGTATAAATCTCATAAGGTAGATTTTCTAATACAACTTCCTGTTTATCCACTCCTTCAAGCCATACTTTGGTAGGATAAATTCCATTCATAATCTCTGTCGGAAACCAAACACGCTCCAAAGGCACTAAGATAAAAAGTCCTTCTGCATCGCCTGCTGCACAAAAGCTTTTGAGATTACTAATTTGGCTGTAAATCGGAATATCTAGGGAAGTCTTAAGCTGTTCATAGGCTTCTTTTATATTAGGAACAGATAATCCTATCTCACTAATTTCTAAAATTTGATGAATAGAAAAAGATTCTTCAATAGCGTTTTCTAAATCATGTCTAGCAATAAACTCCACTACATTGCCCGCAAGGTCTGTAAAATACAAAGCATGGGCATTCCAATTAGGGAAATCAATCACCTCCTTACCTTCAAATTGACAAAGCTTAATCCCTTTATTGATAAGCCATTCTCTAGCAGAGTCTAGCTGATTATGAGCGATATTAAATGCAAAATGGTAGCAAGATTCTATTTGTACAGTTTTTCGAAATGCCAAAACTGATTTCCCTATTTGGCAAGAAAAGAAACTTTGTTCTTCTTTTTCTAAAAGTGGAAAGCCTAATAAACCCGTATAAAAATCTTCTAACTTTGCTATAAGATTACTTTGTAATTCTATTCGTTGGATATGCATAGCTTAATATAGTATTTAACTACGGTTTTTCAAAAAATAGGACTTAAATTTACAAAATGAACACCAAAATTATCCAAAGATGAAAACACTTAATTTTATTTTCTTCTGTTATCTTTTCCTTTTTTGCAATGTGAGTTTTCTCTTTGCACAAGTGATGTATGATAATAAGATGCAACCTACCGAAAACGAAAAAGCTCTAGATCAAAATATTCAAGCATGCTTAGAAGATTCTGAGGTTTTAAGCCAGAAATTTGAATTTTCGGAGTGGACAGCCCAGCTTCACTTTCATACTCGTAAGATGGTTCAAAGAATGAGTTCGGAGTATGTGAGTGCTATTGCTATTCAGAAAAAAAATGTCGTTGCCGTTTATGAACTTGCTAATAACTGTCCTGAATTAGAAAAGGTGAAAAAAGAAATTGAAGATATTTATACTATTTATGATAAAAAAATAGTCTATCAAGAAGAAGAGGCAAACACGGATTTATTTGAGGATGAAGAGATTCAGGCAAAAATGGACAAAGGAGATGCCGAAGACCTTCTCAAAAAATTAGAAAAGCTTCAGAAAAAATTAGAAATCACACGTTATATTATTCGTATTCAATAATTAAATATAAGCCTAAAAAATAAAAAAATGACGAAAAAGTATCTACTCACTCTTTTTGCTCTTCTGAGTATCTCTGGATTACTCTCCCTTGCTGCTCAAAGTAATCCCAAAATGGATAGACCTATCCAACAGTGCATCAAAAATCATTCTCAAGAACTTGAAAAACTTTCTAGTACCTTTAGCATTGGCTATTGGCTTGGAAGATTTGTAGAAACTTGTGAAAATCTACAAGCCTCTACTGGCAAAGGTGGTGGGCCTCAAGTAGTTTCACTTCTGGCAATGGAAGCCGAGTTAGACGAACTTATCTTATTGGCTGATAAAGGTTGTGAAGATCTTGCTGACGAAAAAGTAAAAACACTTCTTCAAGAAATGAAAACCATCTATCAAGAAAAACAAGATGTAGAAACTTTTGATAGAGGACAGAATGATGATTCTGATAATCTCTTTGCAGAAGAAGATGAAATCACAATAATGAGCATCTCAAGAGGCTCAGCTGGTAAATTAAAGTCTAAGGCTGCTAAGATTAAAAAAATCTTAGAAAAATAAACCAAAATTGATTTAAAAACAATCAACCTTTACCAATGGGTAATTTGCGAAAACTTCGTGAATTACCCATTTTTTTGATAGTGGTCAGTTATTGTCTGCCTATTGGAATCTGCAAAAAGTAAATGACTTGGGACTCGAAGAAGCCAACAACACGATAAAACAGTATTATAAATGATTTTTTGGTTAAAAAATAAATTCTATTTTTTCTAATAATCTTAAATTTTACTCTAATTTTAAGAAAAAATAGAATTTTTCACTAATCATCATCTTTTCCTGTCATAGGTCGCATTGAAAAGATGTCTATCAAGGTCAAACAAATGGAATTTAAACCCAAAGAAGAAGAAGAAGTTTACCCAAAACCGAGTTATGCTTGGTTTGTAGTTGGAGTGCTTATGCTTGCTTATATCTCCTCATTTGTAGATAGGCAGATTTTAAGCTTTTTGGTAGATGACATTAAGCGAGATTTAGGGGTTACAGATGTGCAAGTAAGCCTACTGATGGGCTTAAGTTTTGCGATATTTTATACTGTTTTGGGCTTGCCTATTGGTAGAATGGCTGATAACCGAAGCCGCCGAAACATTATCATGGTAGGTGTACTTATCTGGAGTTTGATGACTGCCGTTTGTGGAATAGCTAAAAATTACACACAGCTTTTCTTGGCAAGAGTAGGTGTAGGTGTAGGAGAAGCAGCACTTTCACCAGCAGCTTATTCAATGATTACTGATTATTTTCCACCCAAAAGATTGGCCTTTGCCCTCAGTGTGTATTCAATGGGGATTTACATTGGTTCAGGAATGGCTTTTTTGCTGGGAGGTACTATCTCAGAGTGGGCATCTAAGCAACAAAACTGGGAACTTCCCCTTTTGGGTACAATTTATCCTTGGCAGGTAGTTTTTTTGATTATTGGTTTACCAGGGTTGCTGATTACTCTTTTGATGTTTTTTGTGAAAGAACCTGAGCGTAAGGGAATCTCGGCTGCCAAAGTGGGTCAAGATTTACCTATCAGAGAAGCTAAAGTATATTTTTTTAAAAACTGGAAAATGGTCATATTTCATAATTTTGGTTTTGGCTTGCAGACCATTGCTACTTATGGAAGTGCTTATTGGATACCTGCTTTTCTGACTCGCACTGTAGGCTGGGGACGAGGAGATGCAGGCTTTATCTATGGCTGGATTGTGATTATTTTTGCTACAAGTGGTATATTACTTGGAGGACGCATGGCAGATTACCTTGTCAATAAAGGTAATTTATTCGGAAGACAAACTGTCATGATTTGGGGTATGTTTGGTTTGATGCTTGCCTCTATATGTATTCCTTTTCTTACAAAAAGTGTCTGGCTCATTCCATTTCTGATTATGGCTGCTTTTTCTGGAAGTTTTGGCGTAGGTACTGCTACAGCAATTGTGCAATCAAGCTATCCTTCCAAATTACGTTCACTGGCTTCGGCTGTTTTCTTATTGATGGTTAATCTTTTAGGAATGGCTACTGGCCCTACCTTGGTAGCAATGTGCACCCAATACTTCTTTAAAGATGTTACGATGGTTGGTTTCTCATTGTCCATCGTTTCTGTTGGGGTATTATTACTTGGGATGTTATTCATTTATCTAAGTCGCAAACCCTACCAAGCCTGTCTTGCACAAGTGGAAGCTTTGAAAAACTAAAAACATGAAGTAAAAGATTGATAGACCTAGTAATAGTTTAAAAATAAAATGGATATTCATTTTGATCAAAACACTCATTATCAATACCCTAATAACTTATCTCTTACTTAATCATTCAATCTCTTATTTATCCTTATAAAGTACTATAAAAGCTACTTTTGCATAGTAGATTTCTCGCTCATTAAGGAGATAATTGGCATCAAAGACAGCTTTAAGTCCTTGTGCTTTAGCAGGGCGAACTTCTTTGACAAGGTTATCACCGATTCTATTTCCTGCATCTTTATTGACGATTCCATTGCCTTGTGTAAGGTAAAGGTTTAGTTTTGGAGAAGTCGCTGCTTGGTCTAATACCATCACAATGAGATAGGTATATTCTCCGTTGGCATTGTCTAGTATATCCATAGAAGTAGTCTTACCTGATTTGGCTTCATTGACTTGCACCTTCCAAAGTTGCCACTCTTGTTTTTCGAAATTGATTATCTTTTGGCTGATTTTCTCAAAGAATGTTCCATTGTCTTGGGC
>JBBRUH010000071.1:0-15692 GCA_038248005.1 Cytophagales bacterium
CAAGCTTGGCTTTGTAATAGTAGCATTGAGTATTGCGGCAGTCTCTTTGTTATATACCAATATACTAGTATCTCAGCTTGCAGAAAGAGAACAAAGACTGATAGACCTTTATGCACAAGCCTTAGAGTTTGTGATAGAAGCTGACCCCGACGATGAACTCCTCCTGTATGTAGAAAAAATCATCAAAGCCAATGAGTCTGTTCCTGCTATCTTAGTAACGGAAGGTAAGATTCAAGATTTTATCAACATTACCATCCCTAAAAGAGCCTCAGAAGATAGAAAAACAAAAATACTCCGACGTGAATTGGAAATGATGAGAGAGCATCGCCCTCCTATGGTCATAGAGTCTGAGGGGCTTGGTATCAAAAATCACCTCTATTATCGTGAGTCAAATCTCTTGTATCAGCTTCGTTATTTTCCCTATGTGCAGCTTTTGGTGATTTCGGTATTTGGTTTTTTGACTTATTTGGCTTTTGATTATTCAAGGCGAGCAGAGCAAAATAGAATCTGGGCAGGTCTTGCCAAAGAGACTGCTCATCAGCTTGGTACGCCCATTTCTTCGCTGATGGCTTGGATTGATTATCTCCGTTTGGAAGAAAGTCTGCAAGACAATAGCATTATCCAAGAACTAGAAAAAGATGTAAGAAGATTAGAAATGATTACAGCTCGCTTCTCTAGCATAGGTTCTGAGCCTACCCTCAAAAGTGAAGATATTTATTTTATTATCTTAGGCATCACCAACTATCTCCGCAAAAGAATCTCCACCAAAGTAGATTGGCAAATCAAAAACAATCTTCCTCGCCACAAAGCTACCTTGCTCAATAGACACCTTTTTGAGTGGGTGATAGAGAATATCTGTAAAAACGCTGTGGATGCTATGGGTGGAATCGGAGCTATTTACATCACATTGGATGAACTGCCCGAAGGTGATATTATTATAGACATCAAAGATACGGGCAAAGGAATGAGCAAATCTCAAATCAAAAAAGTATTTAGCCCTGGCTATACCACCAAAAAACGTGGATGGGGCTTGGGATTAACGCTTGCCAAACGAATTATACACAATTATCACCGTGGTAAGTTATTCGTCAAAGAATCTGAACCTGATCAAGGTACTACTTTTAGGATGATATTAAGGGCTTAGTGGATGGGGATTTTACCATATTCTAGCCCAGCAAAATTTGGTGTTTCCTTAAAATTAAAATATTAGCCAAAGTATTTCATTATTGATTCTTCTTTAGTAAAATGCTAAAAATAAACTAATCAGTGTTATCCATTGAAATGCTCATTATCAAATAATTAAGAATTCATCACTTATATCTCATTACTCAATTATACCTTTTTTAAAAATATGCGAGCCATCAAAACTCATATCAATCCCCAAAGTACTCAATACAAGGAAAACTATGCAGCCATGCAAAAGCTAGTAGAAAAACTTTATCTGCACCTTAAAGAAAGCCGTTTTCAGGGCAGTGAAAATCAAATAGACAGAGCTAGAAAACGAGGTAAACTGCTTGCAAGAGAACGCATAGAATTACTTTTGGATAAGGATAGTCCTTTCTTAGAACTCTTGCCTTTGGTGGGTATGAACCGAAAAGATGGCTTTGGGGCAGGTGGCACGAGTGTGAGTGGGATTGGCTTCGTATCGGGTAAACTTTGCATGATAAACTCCAATGTAGGCACTCGCAAAGGAGGCTCAGTAGATTATCATACAGCTTTTAAGACTTTTAGAATCAATGAAATTTTGCTTGAAAATAAATTACCTTCTATCAATCTAGTAGAGAGTGGTGGAGCAAATCTCCCTGACCAAGCCAAAATATTTAACTATGGAGGTTCAGGTTTTAGAGAAATTACTCGTCGCTCTGCCCTAGGGATTCCTACGATTTCAGTTGTTTTTGGCAATGCTACTGCAGGAGGTGCTTATGTGCCAGGGATGTCAGATTATTCTATTTTTCAAAAGCAAAAAGCAAAAGTATTCTTAGCAGGGCCTCCCCTTGTCAAAATGGCTACTAATGAAGAAGTAGATGATGAAAGTCTCGGAGGAGCAGAGATGCATAGCAAGGTATCAGGTGTATCTGACTATCTAGCTGAGGATGAATTGGACGGCATTAGATTAGCCCGTGAGATTATGGAAACAATTTCGATTCCTAAGCCACATTTTATCCCTGAAGAACCTATAGAAGAGCCACTTTATGATGCCGAAGAAATCTTAGGAATCGTTTCTGCTGATGTCAAAGTGCCTTTTGATGCTAGAGAAGTGATTGCACGAGTGGTAGATGGCTCTAAGTTTAGTGAGTTTAAGCCTGAGTATGGCAAGACACTCGTAACAGGCTGGGCAAAAATACATGGCTATCCTGTGGGCATTTTGGCTAATAACGGCGTTATCTTTTCAGAAGATGCCAACAAAGGTACTCAGTTTATACAGCTGAGTAATAAGAATAATATTCCTCTTATTTTCTTACAAAATGTTACGGGTTTTATGGTAGGAAAGACCTATGAAGAAGGAGGAATCATTAAAAACGGAGCAAAGCTCATCAATGCAGTTTCTAACAGTAAAGTGCCTTCTATTACAGTAATGATAGGTTCTTCGTATGGTGCTGGCAATTATGGAATGAATGGATTATCCTATCAACCTAATTTTTTGTTTACCTATCCTAACCATAAAATAGGAGTGATGGGCAGTGAGCAGCTTGCAGGAGTGATGGAAATAGTACAGCGTGAGTCAGCCAAATCTCTAGGGCAAGAAGTCAATGAAGAACAGCTACAGATGATGAAACAAATGCTCATCAAAGAAGCAGAATCTAAATCTACGGCATGGTATGCTACCTCTGAGATATGGGATGATGGCATTATAGATCCTCGTGAAACCAGAAATCACTTGGGCTTTGCTCTTACTGTCTTATACGGCCAAGAAATCAAAGGTGCAGATGGATATGGTGTTTTTAGGATGTAAGAAGTGAGAAACTGTCCATTCATTTTCCGTGATTTGTATCTTCACAAACCACTCTTGATTTCGGTTCGTGAAGACACAAACCGAGGGTTAGGATATAAGAAGTGAGGAGCTGTTCAGGCATTTTCCGTGGTTTGTGTCTTTTCCGTGGTTTGTGTCTTTTCCGTAGTTTGTGTCTTCACAAACTTTTCCGTGGTTTGTGTCTTCACAAACCACCAGCATTTTCCGTGGTTTGTGTCTTTTCCGTGGTTTGTGTCTTCACAAACCACCATTAAGTTATCCATCCTAAAAAGGATATCCTATTCCAAGGTTTAATCTCAATAATCTACTTTCAATGGGTTTGAGTGGGTTAAACTCTCTGATAACCCAGCGGCGGTCTGAGATGCGGGCAGGGTCATAGACTTTGATGCCTAAATCTAGCCTAAGTAAAAGGAAAGATAAGTTAAGTCTTGCACCAAAACCAGATCCAATGGCGATTTGTTTATAAAATGAACCAAACTTAAACTTACCTTCAGGCTGATTATCTTGCTCTTGAATATTCCAGACATTGCCAACATCTACAAAAAATGCTCCCTTTACAAAACCAAATAATGGAAAACGATACTCTACATTTCCTTCAAAAATAATCTCTCCTGGAGCTTCAAACCGATAATCAAAAGTGCCATCTTCTCTTACTTCAGGTCTGCTTGCCCCAGGGCCTAAACGGCGTGTAATCCAAGCACGCATCCCGTTGCTACCTCCTGCAAAGAAAAACTTTTCATAAGGCAAGGTACTGGAAGCACCATACGCTTTTGCCACACCTACATTTACTCTAAAGGCAAGGGCATTTTCTGGCTTTTTGAGGGGTAAGTAATAATAAAAAGTAGGGTTAATTCGCCAATACTGAAAGACTCTCAGACCAAATATGCGGTTATTTTCAATCAAAGAAGTTTTTCTCAGAAGGTTCAAGGTAGTTCCTCCAGACTCAAGCAATATTCTGAGATAACTTGACTTCACATTTGTATTTCCATAGTTATTGTTGTACGTATAGGCAAAACTAATGCTGCTCACCAAAGCCCTATTAAAACTCTGAATAATGGTATTGCCTTGGCTAGTGAGGATGGCTAGTTGCTCCTGAAAGCTTTGGCTAATGCTTTGTGTATTGACCACACTGAGGTCTGCTAGGGTAAGGTTGTAGGTAGATTTTCGGGTCTGTACTTTATAAGAAATAGCTCCTGAGAGATTGGTACGAGTATATTCGGGGCGACGCACATAATTATAGGTTAGACTCAGTTTGGTAGTGGGGTTGTATAAATCTACCACATTTTTTAACCCTCTTGGTAAGAATTTATAAGGAAAAAGTACTCTAGGAAAAGTAAGTGAAGAGCTAAAAGCCAACTCTTGACTACTGAAAGAGCCTTGATTAGAAAAACTCGTTTGACCATCTATGGCAAGTCTAAGGCTATTTTCAAAAAGTTCTGATCCTTTAAAGGTGTTTCTATTTCTGAGAGATACATTGACAAATGGGCCAGGTAGCCCTTGTATTCCATCTAAGCCTATTTCATCAGAAATCTGAAATCGCTCCATAGGTTGTGTATAGACATTAAATCTTAATCCATTTTGGACAGAATCAGGG
Source organism: Cytophagales bacterium (assembly GCA_038248005.1). Taxonomy (GTDB): domain Bacteria; phylum Bacteroidota; class Bacteroidia; order Cytophagales; family Microscillaceae; genus JAABSX01. Next base: position 4,566 of record JBBRUH010000071.1, read on the forward strand.
TTAAAGTTTACAAACTTAAATACATCTAATACCCCGATAGAATTTTGGGTGTTTAGCACATCTTCTTGTTTATAGATTTGATTGGGTCTAAGACGCATTCGCCTATCTAATACTCTATATTTATAGTTAAGTTCCTTTGTGTCATAAACATAGTGAATGCCTGTAACGGGTGAGACTATAGTATCCAATACTTCTTTGGCAGTTATGTTAGTAGCCAATGATTTTTGGCCGTTGCTGCTAGTGATATGAAAGTATATATCTTCAATTCTATAAAAGTTATGTTTCCCTTCTTTGGGATTATTAATCACTGCTCTGATATTGGCTTTTCTTTCAAAATCATTATATTTACGGTAGCTATCCATTAATTTGACAAGTGTTGTATCTTGAGTCAGTTCGCTAAGTGAAGCTTCTTTGAGCGAGTCAGGCAATACTTTTCTTAAAGAATCTATGGAAGGCAAACCAAAGTGCAGGGTATCTACATTAAAATTAACGTATTGCCGACTAAAATAAAAATAGCCATTATTTTGTAAAAGTCGCTCTATGCGTTGCTGTTCCGCGCTGATTTTATCAGTATTGTAAGACGCATCCTTTATAATTATACTGGTGGTTTGATTGGCTTCTAGGATACTATCTAAGCGAAAGTTATTACTGAAATAAGTTACATTTCCAAAAAAAGTAGGACGATTCTCAATGATATTAAATGTAGCTTTAATCCTTTTTTGATAGACTCTTTGTGTATCAATCCGAACTTGACCTTGAAAAAACCCTTTATTTTGAAGGTATTTCTTCATTTCTTCGGCAGTTCTCTGGATACGAACCGAATCATAAAAAACGGGCGCTTCTCCTACTGAGCGCATAAACCAATTGCCTTCTTTTAATTTTCGATTGAGTTTGGTGATTTTTTTACGTTCTTTTTTTTCTAATCTTCTGACTTTATTCTCTTTATTTTTTAGTTCGGCAGTTCTTATTTTGGGAGCATATTCACTTCGAGTATTTTCGATTTTAGCTTTTATTTTTTCGGGCCTAAAAAAGTATTCTCCAATATTATATACCCAAAGATAAGGTAAAAAAATGCCCACAGTACGGTTGGGCTTCTGTTGGTAAAGTTCTTCTAACTCATACGTAGGAACAGTTTCATTGCCTTTTACGCTAAGGTTATGCAGTAAGTATTGGTCTTCTTTCCAGCTTTTAGAACTTACACAAGCAGTCTGACTTGCTAATAATAGCAACCCCAAAAAACAAACCCAAGAAGATGCAGAATACCTATAAAAACTATTCAATTTATTAAATCAATTAATGATGACTTAGGAAGTGAACTACTAAAAACAAAAAAGTAAAGGTTTTTTGGAAATAATAGAGATTACTACGATATTTTTATGTTGCATCATACCGTTCAAGTGAAGACGCTTGAACGAGGTAAATAACCAGTGCAAGCGTCTTCGCTTGCACTTCCACAAATAAAATCGTAATAAGGTCTAATCAACTCTAGCCTTTGCAATATTATCTAAATTGTAGATGCTAAACAAACTCAAATAGGGTTTATTGAGTGTAGAATAAGTCTTTATTTAAAAAGTTAGATTTTTATGAATTAAAAGCTTACTTCTTTTTAAGACATTCATTGACAAAACTATATGCACCTGCTTTTTTCATCAGAGCTTCTCCGATTTTATTAATCTCTTCAATGCTGCGAGGCTGTCTATTGCCCGAAAATGGAAAAACCAAATATACTACTTCACTCTCTTGCCCACCAGAGCGAGGATTATTAGAAATACCTAGTTGCTCGGCAAGATACATAGAGCCTTCTCCTATTTTATCATAAGGACCCACATCTGCAAAAACCGCAAAACAGCCTTTCCCATTTTTTTGGTTATAGATGTATGCAATATCTCCTAGCTCTGTACCTGTGATGCTAAGCATAGCAGGAGGCAACACAAAATAAGGAATCTTTTCAGAGTTTACATATCGTCTTGGGCTATCTTCTGGATATCGGTTGTCATTGAGTGAAGTCATAGAAACATAATAACCAGGATAAGGATCATCTGCTCCTTGTAAGATAGGATTGCCATCTTTGTCGCCATTGTCTGTCACCAAAGCCCACCAATTGCCAGGAGAGCCAGCATACCTTAAATCATCTATTCCTTTGTCTTCGGGGTGATAGGCACGGGGCGAGCCATCTGCATCTATTGCCATTTTGGAGATAAAACCATAAAAGGATTTACTCTCACTCCAATCCCAGATAGAAATATCTGCTATTGTCGCAAACTCTTCTAATTCGCAAGAAGCGGTCTGTGCTTTTATGTCAGAAAAACCATAAATCAATATTAGTATTCCTAAAAGTGGCTTGATATAGTATTTATTTGACAAGATATTCATGGTTTAGCAATGTTTTAAAAAATGAAGCAATTATTTAATTTGTGTAAAACGTTTATTGTCAGATGATTACAGACTAATAACCAATAGCTTATAACTAATCTCTCACTTCGTTCTTCTCTATTTTAGGTAAGACTTTCAGTTCATAATGTCTGCAAAGATGCTTAATATCACATTCGGCACATTTAGGATTACGAGCTACGCATACATATCGCCCTTGCAAAATCAACCAATGATGTGCATCAGGAATCACCTTCTTTGGAAAATAACGCACCAGCGTTTTCTCCACTTCTAAGGGAGTTTTTAGGTTTTGATTAACAAGCCCCAAACGCTTCGAAACCCTAAAAACATGTGTATCTACTGCCATTGTAGGCTGATGATAGACAACAGAAGCAATCACATTGGCAGTTTTTCGCCCTACTCCTGGGAGTTTTTGGAGGTTTTCTACAGTATCAGGAATTTCGGAGTTAAAATCTTCTACCAGCATTTTGCCTGTTCCGAGCAAGTGTTTGGTTTTGTTATTGGGGTAAGAAATACTTCTGATTAATGGAAAAAGCTCCTCAAAATTACTCTCTGCCAAGTGAGCAGGCGTAGGATAAGCCTCAAATAAAGCTGGCGTAACCATATTTACTCTTTTATCAGTACACTGAGCACTCAAAATGACTGCTACTAATAGCTCAAAGGGATTTCGGTAGCGAAGCTCGGTTTCTGGTTCGGGTAGATTTTCGCTAAAATGTGCAATTAGTTGTTTGTATCTTTCTTTTCTTAACATAAACCAAAAATCCATAAAATTTCGCAAAGAAAAAATTCCGTTATGATAGATTTTGAAACACCTGAAAAAAAATAAAAAATAAAATAGCTTTTTTACATGTACGTTTCAGTTCAAGAAAGTACTGTTTTAACCTTATACCCTTGCTTATCTCTACACAGACTGCTACTCTCGTAAAACTTACATCTTAAATTAATATAATAATAGATTCTCTCAAAAGAAGTATTATTTTTGAAAAAAACTCCAAGAATTATGTTGAAAACGCTATTTACTACAGTCCTTATCTTCTATCTCTGTGCATTTCAAGTTATTTTGGCACAAAAACCCTATGAAATACAGCACTTAGAACCTGCCTCTTGGTGGGCAGGCATGCAAAATCCTGAGCTACAAATCTTAGTACATGCCCCGTCTATAGCCGAGCTTACGCCTATGATAGAGGGGCAAAAAGTAAGACTCAAGCAAAGCATCCAAACCGAAAACCCTAATTACTTATTTCTCTACTTAGATATTTCAGAAGCTCCTGCTCAGACTTTCAAAATCCTTTTTCAAAAAAATCAAAAAACTCTACAGACTTATCAATATACACTGAAAGCTCGCAAACCAAAAGCCGCCGAGGTCAAAGGCTATGACAGCCAAGATGTGGTCTATCTAATTACTCCTGATAGATTTTCTAATGGTGATTTAGCCAATGATGAGGTCGCAGGCTTGACCGAAAAGCTTAACCGAGCAGACCCGGCTGGGAGACATGGCGGAGACTTACAGGGTGTAACAAACCACCTAGATTATATACAAGAGATGGGTTTTACGGCTATCTGGCTTAACCCCATCTTAGAAAACAATATGAAAACACAGTCCTATCATGGCTATGCGATTACGGATTTTTACAAAGTAGATGCTCGCTATGGTAGCAATGAATCTTACCTACAGTTCTGCGAAAATGCCCAAAAGAAAGGCTTAAAAATCATCATGGATATGGTCTTAAATCATAGTGGCTCAGAGCATTGGTGGATGAAGGATTTGCCTACTTCTGACTGGCTTAACTATCAAGATGAATTTAAAAAAGGAGAATTTATCACTAGCAATCACGCTCGCACTACCCTCCAAGACCCTCACGCCTCTGCACTTGACCGCCAAAGATTAGAAAATGGCTGGTTTGTGAGTTCTATGCCCGACCTCAACCAACGCAATCAACTCCTAGCAAAATACCTCATCCAGAATACACTCTGGTGGATAGAATATACAGGATTACAAGGAATCAGAATGGATACTTACCCTTATCCAAATGCTGATTTTATGCGTGATTGGTCTTGTGCTGTGATGAGCGAATATCCTAATTTTTCTATCGTGGGTGAAGAGTGGTCATACAACCCTGCCATCGCTGCACACTGGCAAAAAGGCAAACAAAATCCCAATGGATATGAATCTTGTCTGCCTCAGATTATGGATTTCCCCCTACAAAAAGCCCTTATAGATGCCCTCAATACGGAGGAGGAAACTTGGGAAAAAGGGCTTATCATGCTTTATCAGGCACTTGCCAATGACTTTATGTATGCTTCTTCCAATGATTTGATGATATTTTTAGACAATCACGATATGGATAGATTTTATACCCAAATCAAAGAAAATCCTGAGCATTTTAAGTTAGGCATTGCTTATTTGCTGACCATGCGTGGGATTCCACAGTTATTCTATGGCACTGAGATTTTGATGGAGAATACTGGCTTTCTTGGCAATCACCTTGTGATTCGCTCAGATTTCCCTGGTGGCTGGGAGGGTGATGTTATTGATGCTTTTAGCCAAAAAGGACTTACTGACCAACAAAAAGAAGCACAGGAGTTTACCAAAAAACTACTAAACTGGCGCAAGAATAAGACAGTAATTCATCACGGAAAGGTGATGCACTTTTTCCCTCAATGGAATAATATTTATGTGTATTTTAGATATGATGAGAAAGAAAAAGTAATGGTCATTCTTAATAAAAGTGAAAAAGAAGAAACCCTAGATTTAAAACAATACAGAGAAATCTTGACCGAACCAAAAGGCAAAGATGTAATCACGGGCAAAACACTCACATTAGAAAATACACTTAAAGTTCCTTCTAAGACAGTGTATGTATTAGAGTTAGACAAGGATTAGACTTCCCATGAAAATGGCTGGATTGTAGTATAATCAAACTCTCTTTATCTATTTGATTTTATAGAGCTTGGATATATAATAATAGTTCTGTGCTTTCACTTTTTACTTTAGTGTGTATTTCTAACTTGGCTTATGTTCCAAAGGTGTCTTGACTCTACATAATTTAAATCATACGCTTTCTCATTATTTACTTGAAATAATGAGAGAAAATACGAATCTTCAAAAAAAGACCTTAAACAGACAGCTTTATTAAACTTTTTTTATTTTTATTTGCATAAAAAGGGAGTAAATAAGAGATGATTTATTAATTACTGGATTATTAAGTTATTGATAATGAGTATTTTGGTCAAAATAAATGTCCATTTTATTTTAAACTATTACTAAGAATCAAAATCATGAGTAAACAACTTATTAAAAAGAAAATTAGTGGGCGACTTCTAGTATTTATGATGTTTTTTTTTTGCTGCTTTTCAATTTTCCTATTCTAAGTATTTTCAATAAGGCATCATCAGTAAGGGGCATTCCTGTTTTATTTTTGTATGTTTTTGGGCTTTGGTCATTGTTGATTATTACATTATTTTACTTATCTCAGATGCACAAAGGCAGATTAAAGTAAGCCTTTTTCTTTAATTTTAGCACATTAATGTTGTCATAATTTCTAAATACAACATTCTATTTTTTTTCTAAGAGATGTAAAAGGAATAAAGTGATAATTTAGTTTTGGTAAGGTGCTTATTATCTCCTAATAACCAAGTAATCTATAAACAATTTCTTCCTAAACTATGTCTAGTATCTTGATTATCAGTATTTCGGCGGCATATTTAGCCTTACTTTTTCTAATAGCCTACTGGGGAGAGCATAGGGTAAAGAGAGGCAAAAGCTTGATTAACAACCCTTATATTTACACGCTTTCTCTGACGGCTTATTGCACTGCTTGGACTTATTACGGCAGCGTAGGGCAAGCTTCACGAGAGGGGATAGATTTTATAACTATTTTTTTGGGACCTACTTTAATTATTCCTTTTTGGTGGCTGTTGATGCGTAAAATCATTAGGATATGCAGGTTTAAGCACATCACTACGATTGCAGACTTTATTTCTTCACGCTACGGCAAAAGTAGCATTTTGGCAGTGTTGGTTACGATAGTGAGCCTGTTGAGTGTTATGCCTTATATTGCCCTACAGCTCAAAGCCATTTCCTCTAGTTTTTCTATCATCACTGCCAATCAAGTAAGTATTACAGACAGTATTTTTAAAGATACTACTTTCTTGATTATGTGGGTTTTGGTGTTATTTACAATATTGTTTGGCACACGAAGCATAGAAACTACTGAGCGGCATGAGGGGCTTATTACTGCCATTGCTTTTGAATCTTTAGTCAAGCTCATTGCTTTTCTGAGCATAGGTATCTTTGTTACTTTTTTTGTTTTTGATGGTTTTGAAGATATATTTTCACAAGCAAGCTCTTACCCTGAGCTATTGACACACTATACATTTTCGGGTACTTCTCAGATGATAGAATGGTTTTTTATGACCTTGCTTTCTATGTTAGCTTTTTTGTTTTTGCCACGTCAGTTTCAGGTTTCAGCTATTGAGAATGTCAGCATTAAGCATTTAGATACTGCTTTTTGGCTATTTCCCTTGTATTTATTTTTGATTAATGTATTTGTGATTCCGATTGCCTTCGGGGGTTATATTTTATTTGGGGGTAGTGGCATAGATGCTGATACCTACGTCTTAGCATTACCTTTGGCTCAAAACAAGCCCATTTTGGCTACTTTTGTGTATATTGGAGGCTTTTCGGCAGCTACCAGTATGATTATCATTTCTACGATAGCCCTCAGTGTGATGCTTTGTAATAACCTCATACTGCCTTTGCTAGTAAGCATTCCTTTGCTCAAAAGAAGCTATACCACCCACTTAGGAAAGTTGTTGCTTTATATCCGCAGACTGAGTATTGTATTGATTTTACATTTAGCATATTTATATTATACTATCATATCTAATCAAGCCTCATTGATGTCTATTGGTTTAATTTCTTTTGTAGGGATTGCCCAGTTTGCACCAGCCATCATTGGAGGAGTTTATTGGCGTTTTGGCAATAAAGTAGGAGCTTTGTGGGGTTTACTATTGGGTTTTATGATTTGGTTTTATACCTTGATTTTACCTACACTCTCCAATACAGGTTTTTTACCTCTTAATTTTGTTCAAGAGGGGCTTTGGGAGATTTACTGGCTCAGACCTCATGCACTTTTTGGGTTAGATGCACTCAGTCCTATCTCCCAGTCTTTGTTTTGGAGTTTATTGCTCAATACTTTGGTTTATATAGGATGTTCTCTTTATTTCGAGCAGTCAGCTCAAGAGCGAAATCAAGCCGAAGTTTTCGTAAATATACAAGATTATTATACAGCTGATTTGAGTGCTATCACTTGGAAAGGAACAGCTTATATCAAAGACCTTCAAAATCTGCTTATTAATTTTTTAGGAAAAAAACGTGCAGAAGAAACACTTAGGCAGTTTTCAGAGATTTATGGAAAAAACTGGCAGAAAAACCCACAAGCAGATGTCTATCTTATTAGCTATGCCGAAAAGCTACTCTCTGGTACAATTGGCGTGGCAGCAACACGCATCATGATAGCCTCAGTAGTCAAAGAAGAGGAAGAAATCAGAATAGAAGAAGTTGTTAATATTTTAAGAGAATCTCAGCAACTCATCTCGCTCAATAAAACGCTACAAGAAAAATCTAATGCTTTAGAGCGAGCAAGCCATGAACTCACACAAGCCAATGCTCAACTCCAAAAAAATGATGAACAAAAAAATGAATTTATCTCCACTGTTACACACGAAATGCGCACACCCATCACCTCTATTCGTGCCTTTTCAGAAATTCTGTATGATAATGAAGACCTTGACAAAGAAGAAAAACAACACTTCTTGAGTACCATCATCAAAGAAACCAACCGAATGGAAAGACTCATCAATCAAGTGCTAGAGCTAGAAAAATTTGAGTCGGGTGAGCAAAAACTAAAAATAGAACTCATAGATCTCAATGAGATTTTACAAGAGGCAATTACTTCTATGTTACAAATTATTCATGATAAGAAAATAAAACTTATCATTGACCTTACTGAAAATCTACTACCTATTCACGGCGATTATGACCAACTTACACAGGTGGTTTTAAATTTACTTTCTAATGCCACTAAGTTTTGTAAAAGCACTATACAAATATCTACTTCACTGACAGAAAACCATGTGAGAATGTCAATCTGTGATGATGGCATCGGGGTAAAACCTGAATTTAAGCAACTTATCTTTGAAAAATTTTATCAAGCAGAGAATCAAAATCTTCGAAAACCCAAAGGAAGTGGTTTAGGATTAGCAATTTGCAAAAAAATTATTCAATACCATGAAGGAGAAATATGGGTGGAAAGTAAAGATAATAAATACGCAAACTTTATATTTGCACTACCTATTTTGGCATCGACGAGCAAAAAATAATCTAGAACACATACTATTAAGCATTCCTACATAACTTAGCAAAAGAAAAGCAGGTAAAATAAGCTATCAGATTTTATAAGCATCTTACCCACAACTCATTCATTGTTTAAGCTATATTTTAGAAAGAACTTTTATAAACTTTAGTTGAAAACAAAACTTAAACTGCTTTTGGAAAGTTTAAATTAGTAAATTTGTATTTATGAAAAAAATATTATTGGTTGATGACGAACCCAATATCCTTCTATCTCTTGAATTTTTAATGAAAAAACAAGGATATCAAGTCTTTATTGCTCGTGATGGAAAAGAGGCATTACATATCATAAATCATGAAAAACCTGATGCAGTTATTTTGGATATTATGATGCCCGAAGTAGATGGCTACGAAGTATGTAAATTTATCAAAGATATTCCTACATTACACGAAACTAAAGTCATTTTTTTGAGTGCCAAGAGCAAAGAAAGTGAGATAGAAAAAGGTTATGCTGTTGGTGCAGACCTATACATAACAAAACCTTTTTCTACAAAAAATCTTACCAGACAAGTCAATGATTTATTCCAAGAAGTATAAAGATGATTTCTAATTTTCTAAAGCTATTATATTTAAACATTCAGCCTTGATTTTTACTGCTAATCAAATGCTTACTAGGAAGCTAAAATAGCTCTCTAAGGGTGAAGCATTGATAGAATAAAAATAAAATACCAACAAAAGCATCTTATCAAAAAAAATTTATAACAGAGATAAAAACAACCTTTCAGACTCTTTTTATAAATTATCATTTCAATAACCCAATCATTTCTCAATAACAGAGGATGTTTTAGGATACATTTACAACATAACAAACGAAGTAAAAACTCATATACACAAATTTTATTTGCTCCATAAACTGAGAGTAATCATTTAATTTTATGAGAAAGGCAAAGTGAAAGTTTTTGTTTTTGTGTATTTTGCTAATTTAGTATATTTATGCTAATTTAGTATATCTATCTTAATAAATCTTTTATCTTAACTCGAAATACACTATGAAATCTCCTATCTGCCCTCAATGCCAAAACGAAAAAGTAATCAAAAGTGGAGTAGTCAAAGAAAGACAACGCTACCAATGCAAAAAATGTAAATATTATTTTACAGTTAATAAAATTGGAAAGAAAATAGATAACTACTACGTAATCAAGGCTTTACAACTTTATATAGAAGGTGTAAGTTACCGTGAGATAGAGAGAATATTAGGTGTGAGCCACGTTTCAGTGATGAACTGGGTAAAAAAATACAAAATAATAGCTCCTGAAAACAATGAATATCGCCCTACTTACAAAGTCTTTAATCACAAAGAACTCATTGAATACCTCAAAGAAGACACTAACACTAAGGGAGCTGGTATGCTCATCACCGAGTTGGGTGATAAATACATGCTCATCAAGTGGGAAAGGTTCAAGGATTAATTTCAAGTATTTGATTATCAGTTTTTTAGGTCTATGTATCTTGCCATTAATTAGTATAACTATATTTAATTAGCAAAAAAATACGCTACATTTTCTTTTTCAATTAGAAAATTTCACTTTTACAATATGATATTTTTGAAGCGCGCCCAAAATATTATATGCTATTTTTAATCAATCACAAAAATTAAATTAGTGAGATATGAAAAAGACATTATACCTAATAATCCTCGTAACAGCGATGCTACTTATATGGCATCCCTCCAAAGTAGCAGCGCAAGGCTCGGGCATTTATGGCTCTGGGCTTAAACTAAACTTAGATAGCACAGGCTCTAAGTATATCAGATTTATTATATGGAATCAATTCTGGACACGCCACATTGATAACAACCCAAACACAATAGTCAATGGTGAATCCGTAGCTGATTCTTGGGATATAGGGCTTCGCCGCTCTCGTATGCTAGCTTATGCACAGATTTCTCCCCGATTCCTGCTCATGTTCCATGTCGGTATCAATAACCAAACCTTCGTCAATGGAGGGGCTGCTGGCTCTAATGGAGATGCTTTAGGTGGATATGGAGCAGGTAAAAAACCTGGATTATTTGTCCATGATGCTTGGACAGAATACGCCATTGTGCAGAAAAAACTACACATCGGCACTGGCTTGCACTACTGGAATGGTATCTCAAGAATGAGCAGTGCAAGTACACTCAACTTCTTAACCGTAGATGCTCCTATTTTTAACTGGCCTCTGATAGAGCTTTCTGACCAGTTTGCTCGTCAATTTGGGATATATGCCAAAGGAGAATTGGGCAAGTTTAACTATCAAGTAGCCCTCAATAAACCCTTCTCTGCTCCTAACCCTATCTCAATATTGAATGGTAGCAATGCAGCTTCTGCCCCTGCGGGGCTAGA